>JAAHGR010000219.1 GCA_010672425.1 Symploca sp. SIO2E6 | reverse complement strand
ATCAGAGAACCGTATTTAGTCACCTGGGGTAAAGGATGAATCTTAATTACAGCTTTGGTAATTATGCCTAAGTTACCCTCATTGCCAAACAGCAGCTGATGAAGCTGCATCCCCATAGAAACGCGGGTTGTTGGTTGTATTTGTTCGAGTACCCCTGTTGGTGTCAGCAGAGTAATATTTTCCACAATCTGCTCAATATTGCCATAGCGGTTTTTCTTCATGCCACTAGCATTCGTGGCAATCCAACCGCCTAAAGTGGATAATTCTAAACTATCTGGTTCATGGCCACAGACAAAACCTTCTCGGCTCAACTCTGCCTCTAGTTGCTTCCCCGTAATCCCCGCCTGGACACAAGCACGAAGATTTTCCTTATCAATCCACTCAATCTGATTCAGCCGCCTCATATCCACAGCGACAATCATTCGAGTTTCTGTTGCTGGTAATTGCAAAGCACAACTAACGCTAGTTCCTCCCCCAAAAGGTACAAGGCAAACATTATATTCCGTAGCTAGTTCGATGAGCTTTTGAGCATCTGCTGTGGATTCACAGTAAAATACCATGTCTGCCAAACGTTCTAACTTAGAATACAGGACTTTGTAGACTTCCTCAAAGGTAGTTTGTCCATGGCTATGAACTAAGCGTTCCGAGTCTTCAAAGCTATACTGGTGGGTAGGAAATAAATTAGCGATCGCTTGGCAGAAATCTGGATGGCGATGGGGAGGACCAATATCAGGATTTATGACTTCTGCTAAGCGATCGCTCGGCTCGAGCTTGATATCCAACAGTTCTTCAACATAGGGTATAAGGTAAGGCATTTTGTAGCCCGATAGATGGTAGCGATCACCAGTCATTATTACTGAAAGATCATCATTGATGGTTAATTCAGTATCGGCAAATCCCCATTTATGACCCCACAGAGCATCTTTCTCTGGGGTAATTTGTTGAGAGTCATCTTGTTTAGCCATCTATCAATACCTAAAAGCATCCCAAACATCAACATCCAGCGCCAACCATCAGTAGATTGAAAGCTAATCGCGCTGTTAATCATAACATATGGCGTTTCGTCCGAGCGCTGTTGTTCAAGCAGAAAGTTACTCATATCCAAACCTTTTGTAATTACTCACCGTTCGCCTATGAATGCGAAAGTGGTTAACCAAAATTGCCGGACGCTACATTAGCCTGTATTTCATCGGTTTCAAAAACCACTTGCTAATTAAGCGGTTGCTTAATATCGCATATAAAAATTTTAGATTATTTGTCAAGAAAGTTGTACTGTAACCACAATCCCCATTCTCTGGTAGAAAATTTCTCTAACTCATTTTCTTCATGAGCAAACAGTAAGTAAGTGAATTATGGTTGCTCCCAAAGCATACCGTGGGGCGGCTTTCAAGAAGTAAGGAGTTCAGGAGTTCAGAAGAAAGCAATCCTGATTAAAAATCCCACCTTCCCTAAAGAAGATGGTCTGTAGCTCACTTGAATCCCCGTTACATTCTAATATTGAGCATTTTAGAAAGAAGAGAGTAAATCTAAAATCTAAAATCTAAAATCTAAAATCTAAAACCTCAATCAACGATTTGGACGTTAACTGCTTGAGGACCACGGCGACCCTCTTCAACGTCAAAAACAACCCGTTGGTCATTTGACAATGATTGTACACCACCTAAAGCACTTACGTGAACAAAAATATCTTTACCACCGTCGTCTGGTTTGATAAAGCCAAAACCTTTAGTTTCGTTAAAAAACTTAACGGCACCTGATTGTTGCGACATACATTACGCTCACTTATTAGTTTATGGGAAACTAGTGCAGGACGGTGGCAATAATCCACCTGCTTAACAATAGACAAAAAAGCAGATACCATAAATTTTACAGTCTCTTGCTTTAGAGCCTTCTGCAAGGGTTGCACTAGAGCCTGGGAGTCTACGAAAGAATCAGCATTTGAAGCCATTTTTTCAGCCCCTCGCAATTATAGCGTTTTTTGTTGTAATTTGAATGTCTAATAATCTCAATAAAAATGATTATAGTTTTTGGTAGCATCAACCTGGACTTGGTAACCAAAACCCCTCGGCTGCCCATCCCTGGTGAAACTTTGCGAGGGTATGAGTTTTTTACTGCCGGTGGTGGTAAAGGAGCAAATCAAGCGGTGGCGGCTGCGCAACTAGGTATTTCTACTAAATTGGTGGGACGGCTGGGGGATGATGACTTCGGGCGACAGTTACACCATAGTTTACAGGCAACGGGTGTTGATACCGAAGGGATTGTGGTAGATACAGCCAGCAGTTCTGGCATTGCGGTAATTATGGTTGATGATGCTGGTGAAAACCAGATTATCTTGATTCCTGGTGCTAATGAGCGGTTGGGAGAAGCGGATGTAGCACGTCTGAAAAACCTGTTACCAGCAGCAGCTGTCTTGCTCCTTCAGTTGGAGATTCCCCTGGCAGCAGTGTTGTCAGCAGCCTTGGCAGCACAGCAAGCCGGTGTACCAGTAATTCTCGATCCTGCACCGGTTCAGGAACTCCCACCGGAACTGTACCAGAATGTGGATATTCTGACTCCTAATCAAGTAGAAGCGGCTCAGTTGGTGGGTTTTCCGGTAGATAGCCAAGAAGCAGCGGCTCAAGCGGCAACGGTACTGCGGCAACGGGGTGTGGGCACAGTAATTGTTAAACTAGGATATAAAGGAGCTTTTTGTGCTACTGAGTCGGAAAGTTTTTTTGTCCCTGTCTTCCCAGTTCAGGCAGTTGATACGGTGGCAGCCGGTGATGCCTTCAATGGCGCTTTGGCAGTTGCTCTAGCTAAGGGTCTCTCTTTGAGACAAGCTGTAGTGTGGGGGAGTGCCGCTGGTGCCATTGCTGTCACCCAAGCGGGAGCCCAAACTTCCTTACCTAAGTTAGAGATTTTCCATAGCTTTCTGGAAAAAAATGGTCGTCATTGGTCATTGGTCATTGGTCATTAGTCATTGGTCATTGGTCATTAGTTATTGGTCATTCAAGTCGCAGTTGCCTCTTTACGAAGGAGGCTTAACACCACGTCAACTCCAGCGTGTTGTGGATTACATCGATACCCATTTAGATCAAGATCTTAAACTTGAAAATTTAGCTCAATTACTCGACATCAGCCAATTTCATTTCAGCCGCCTATTCAAGCAATCCGTTGGTAGTTCTCCATACCAATACTTAATCCACCAACGAATAGAACGAGCCAAGCTATTATTGAAAAAAACCGATCAATCTATTGTAGATATTGCCTTCGACTGTGGATTCATTAGCCACAGCCATTTGAGCAAAAAAATTCGACAAATTACAGGTATAACACCCAAAGCCTATAGAGTGAGTTAAGCTGTTGTACATTTAAATTGTGAATTGGTGCTGACACACCAGACGCAGTGACGCAGTGACGCTGTGACGCGGAGATTAAGAGAATTCAATTTAAATGCGTATTAGCTTATTAGCTATCAGCTACAATACAGCAAAAGGTCAAATCTTATCACCATTCCCAATTCCCAATTCCCAATTCCCTTACTAAAATGACAAAATCCAAACGCCAATCTTCCGATTCCAATTCCTCTAGTAATCGTCTTGTCTACCAAGAATTTGGTTCTAATAGTAATCCAGATGCTGTAGAACGAGCAGTGCAGGAACTTCCCCCCAATGAACAAAATTTGCGCCTACAAGCTTCCCGGAAGGGACGCAAGGGAAAAACCGTAACAATGATCACTGGTTTTCAATGTCAACCGGCAACCTTAACCAAGCTTCTCAAACAGCTCAAAAGCCACTGTGGTAGTGGTGGTACAGTTAAGGAAAATACTCTAGAAATACAAGGTGATCATACCGAAAAACTGTTGCAATTTTTAACTAAATTGGGCTATAAGGTGAAAATTAGCGGGAAAGGTAATAAGTAATGAGTAATGAGTAATGAGTAATGATTAATGATTAATGATTAATGATTAATAAGCAGTAGTGGGACTGAAGTCCCAAAAAAAGTTTAATGAAAGAAACATTATCTTCCCTATCCCCAATTCCCAATTCCCAATTCCCAATTCCCAATTCTACATTCTACATTCTACATTCTACATTCTACATTCTACATTCTACATTCTCCAATGCTTCCTCACCCAACTCCCCAATCCCACCAGCTTACCAATTGTATTGGTCGAGTTTTTATTATTGCCTACAAAGAGTCAACCCAATTACTAGAAGAAACCTTGGCTAAGGAAGGCTTACCCTGTGAAGTTCTCAGACAGAAACACCAACCAGAAACAGAGAATTTCTCGCCGAGTTATCTTTGCTTACTCAACCATCGACGCGCTTGGGAGGAAGCAACACAGCAGAGTAAGCCAACTCTAATTGTGGAAGCTGATTTTGTTCCGGTGCTGGGATTGGGTAAACTTCCCTTACCCTTTAATCCCCATCAGACTGATGTGGGAGTTTCTTGGCTTTACACTTGTGCTCCTCAGGTATATTACGTCTCTCCAGATGGTTATGCTCAGGGATTTTCTACTTCAATGGTAGCTTATATTGTGACTCCTGGTGCTGCTCAGTATCTGATTGACTTAGCAGAGGAGGTAAAACAAAAAATGGGAACTAGCAACTACTCCAGTTGGGACTCTGAGGTTGATTCGGTTTTACTGGCCAAACAGCTGAAAAACTACATTCCCTTCCGCAACTATGGTGAACATGGGGGATTACCTAATCTGGAACATCACGCTCATGGCTTGAGCAAAACTCATCGGGCAGATATTCTGTATGGGAAACTGGCTTTTGTCCCCTCTTATGCTATAGAAGGAAATAGCCAGCTGAAGTTTCTATCTACGAGGCTTAAGGCTCGCCTTAAGGGAATTGCTCGTCTAGTCATGGGAAAATTTCTCCGGGTGCCGGTTATCCAGGGTTCAAGTACACCTACTAGGTTAATTAGTTTTGCAGTGCGTAGGCAGCTATCGATGCGGCTTTAGTGCAGGGTTTTTTGACGAAAGTTCTCTTTTGTATTATTTTTGTAGTATAATGATGGCTATAGGGCTCTTAAGTATTAACGTAAGTTGCTAGTTACAAGGTATTTGCGTTTGGATCCCCCCTAACCCCCCTTAATAAGGGGGGGGACCGGATTTAACCCCCCTTATTAAGGGGGAGACCGGATTTAAAGTCCCCCAAGGCAAACATTTATGCCATACAAAAACTTAGAACTATCTACTCCAACACCAGTCCTCTCCTGGGCAAATCACCATCTGGCTTCCGAGGAAACCAAGATGGCCCAGAATGTGGCTTCCCTACCCTTTGTCTTCAAGCATGTGGCACTGATGCCGGATGTTCACCTAGGGAAGGGAGCCTTAGTCGGTTCCGTAGTCGCCACCAAAGATGCAGTTATTCCAGCTGCTGTCGGTGTGGATATCGGTTGTGGGATGGCGGCTATCAAAACTCCTTTTGTTGCTGAACAATTGGAGGGTAAACTCAAGCAGATTCGCCTGGATATTGAAGCTGCTATCCCGGTTGGCTTTAACCAAAACAAAGAAATTGAGAAAGCAGTTGTTAACTGGCAAGGTTGGCGGAATTTCCAGGAATTGCATCCCGGAGTGCAAAAGCTAGAAAGCAAAGCGATGAAACAGCTAGGTTCCCTCGGTGGTGGTAATCACTTTATTGAGGTTTGCCTGGATACCGACAACCAAGTTTGGTTGATGCTGCACTCTGGCTCTCGCCACATTGGTAATATGTTGGCTAAGTGTCACATTAGTACTGCCAAAGAATTAGCGAAGCTGGTAGATAACCAACTACCTGACCCTGATTTGGCTTACTTTGTAGCGGGAACCCCAGAATTTGCTGCCTACTGGCGAGATTTGCAATGGGCGCAGAACTATGCGCGTTACAATCGGGATGTGATGATGGCGCGTTTTAAGGGTGTTATTGAGAAGCATCTGGTTGGGGGTAAACCCACTAAGCCTCTGCTATCAGTAAATTGTCACCACAACTACGCCGAGAAAGAAGTTCATTTCGGTGAAGAAGTTTACCTGACTCGCAAGGGAGCAGTCAGAGCCCGTGAGGAAGATTATGGTATCATTCCTGGTTCAATGGGAGCTAAGTCTTTCATTGTCAAAGGTAAAGGCAATCATGATAGTTACTGCTCTTGCAGCCACGGTGCTGGGCGTTTGATGTCTCGTAAGAAGGCGAAAAAACACTTCTCGTTGGATGATTTGGTTGAGCAAACCAAGGATGTAGAATGCCGTAAGGATCCGGGGGTTTTGGATGAAATTCCCGGCGCTTACAAACCTATTGATGAGGTGATGAATAACCAATCGGATCTGGTAGAAGTGGTGGCAACCTTAAAACAGGTTATCTGTGTTAAAGGTTGACCAGAGAGATTTTAGATTTTAGATTTTAGATTTTAGATTGAAGAATAAAACGGTCACAAGCCCCTAAATTTATTTATGGAATAAGTCTTTAATCTTCAATCTTCAAATCCTCAAGCCCCTCAATTTATGATACTGTTGGCGAATCGATGTGGGGAACCTCACCCCAAACCCCTCCCCTAAGAGGATACTGCTGGCGAATCAGGGGTGCGACCCCTCATCTCAGGATTTTGCGTCATCCTGCTACATGTAGAGACGTGCCAACAGCCTTATGGGCATCATAAAGGCAGGCGCGTCTCTACAAGATAAATGAGGGGTACGACCCCCCATTCGCCATTGGTATCCTAAGAGGAGAGGGGCTTTCCGGCCCCCCCTTCCCTACAAGGGAAGGGGGTTGGGGGGTTAGGTCAACAATTGTGGAACAAAGCGCCAAAAGTCTCATCAATTCAGTGCGATCGCAGATCATGTAGGTTGGGTGAAGCGAAGCGGAACCCAACATTTAGCCATTTAGCCTATGTGTGACTTAATGATGATCTTGGTACAAGTGAGCAGGAGACACAGTTGCCTGCAATTGCTGGATTTGATGCTTCAACCCAGCAATTGCAAGCCTTGGCATTGCCTAACCGTAAAAAATCTGGAAGAACCTACTTTGAAGTCTAAAATTCGGAATATAGTAGTTGACAATATTGAGTACATGTGGGCCATCAAGGAATTGGACTGGGATACGGTTGCCCTTAAAGTATGGGTAAAAGGGCAAAAGCGATTACCGTGGTTTGTAACTGAGAAGCGGTTTAATAATCCTTGGTATTTTATGGGACAGGTTAACGAAGAAAATATAGAAAAGTTTCAGCTTGAGCCTGTAACACCAAAAGTAGTTGCAGCAGCAATTAAACAGGTTGTTGATACTTTTGGCTTGCCCGAAGAGGTCTTAAAAACTCTGCATTTATCAATTTCAGGTGATGGTAAAGTCACCGAAAGCGGCGGGAAGCCCATTCCTTAAGGGATGGGAGGGATAGCCGCCCGCCGCTTTGCCTCGCGTTGCTCACCATGCTTCGCAAATGTTGTTTGTTGTTTGTTTTTTGTTTTTCTTAAACATTCAACTAACAACCAACAACAAATAACGCGTTAGCGTAGCGGCACGAAGTGCAATCCCACGTACTTTAGTCGTGGGATGAGCTTAAATCATGGTGACATGTGCTCCCACACTTCCCTTAATGTTGATTGGCAACTTTGGGATGCTCTCGGCTCACTCAACTGTAAAAATAATAATGATGCGATCGCCTAACTATACCCGACAACTTGGGAGTGCAACCTACAGTGAGATTATTGATGTCCGCAGTCCTAGTGAATATGCCGAGGATCATCTACCCGAGGCCATTAACTTGCCAGTGTTAGATGATGCTCAAAGAGCAAAAGTGGGGACAATCTATAAACAAGTTTCTTCCTTCGAGGCTCGTAAATTGGGAGCATCCCTAGTGGCTCAAAACCTAGCTCAACATCTGAGTAATCACTTTGCTGCTAAAGCTAAAGATTACCATCCTTTAGTATATTGCTGGCGAGGAGGACAGCGTTCTAATAGTATGGCATTGGTATTGAACCAAATCGGTTGGCAAGTTACTGTCCTTGAAGGTGGTTACAAAACCTACCGTAGTTATGTGCGTCAACAACTCGAGCAGTTGCCAGGGAAATTTACCTATAAGATCCTATCGGGACTAACCGGTAGTGGCAAAACCCATATCCTACGACAGCTGGCCCAGCGGGGTGTTCAAGTATTGGATTTGGAAAGTCTAGCAAATCATCGCGGTTCTCTACTTGGTCAAGAGTGGGAGAAAAAAGGGGAAAATTCCGCCACTATTTCACCTCAACCCTCACAAAAACACTTTGAATCCCTGCTAATAACCACTTTGCAAAGCTTTGATACTAATAAATTACTGTGGGTAGAAGCCGAAAGTAACAAAATTGGTCAGCTTCATTTACCCCCATCCCTGTGGGAGAAGATGAAACAGGCTAGCTGTGTGGAGGTGCAACTGTCCCAAGCTGCTAGAGTTGCCTGGCTTCTACAGGAATATCCCCATTTAGTTACTCACCCTGAAGTTCTCAAGGATAAGCTAGAGTATCTCAAATCTCGCTACGGTAGGCAAACAATTAGTGAGTGGCATCACCTCATTGACACGCAGCAATGGCCTATTTTGGTAGGAGACTTGCTCGAAAACCATTATGATCCGGCTTACAAGCGATCGATAGGTAAGTGTTATGACCGTGTAGAAGGCCAATTTCAGATAGCAGATTTATCCGAGGGTTGTGTTGAAGGGTTGCTAGATGTGTTGTTGAAAGGGAATGGGGAATAGGGAATGGGGAATTGGGAATTGGGAATTGGGAATTGGGAATTGGGAATTGGAAGTAATACTCACAATTTGGCGAAATTTTATTAATCAGCGATCGCTTAAAAATCCTCGAAAAATCAGGCTTGATACTAAATCCGGGTCTTGCACTGAGATCGCTACGAGAACAAGCGATCGCACCTATTCCGATTGCTGTGGATCGTCACCAGGAGGATGCAGACCGCTTTTAACCCATTGCTGTCGAGATTTCTGGATAAATCGGTCTGTGCGACGTTCATCATTCAGATCAAGACGATTACAGGTTGCTCGTCCTGTAGATGTTGTGCCAATAATCTGCGTACCATCGACTGACCAGATGAAGTGCTCGAACCAACTTTGCTGACGGGGATTGAATAGGGACGTCTCTGTTCCAGTTTCAGGATCGATACCTGTGGTGAAATTATAACGTCTTTCGTTGCAGCGACGACAAGCTAGGGCAAGGTTATCGAGGCAATCTGTTCCTCCAAGGGATTGGGGTTGAAGATGATCTATCGACAAGGGAGCCGAACTCAAAAGTTCGGGATAGTGGCAGTATTCGCATCGAAATTGAGCCCTTTGTCGCACCTGAAGATACAATAACTTAGAGATGGACATTTCCTTGAGCAGCAATAACGGCATTGATATAGCTGAAGATATTATCGAGTTCGCCAATAGTTTCTAGTTCGATGATTTCATCAGGTGTTAGGGTATCTGCTTTTTTCTTGTCCAGAAGTTCCTGCATCCGGTCTCCCAGCTCATCTGTAAATTTGAACAAAGAGAGGTTGTTTATTTGTTGGATACGAAGTCCTTTCGGGAGGATGGTTGAGGGTTTGATTAAGGTAGTAGTCATAGCAGGGAGTGTACCGTTGGGAATTACCTTGATTTTAAAATTGCTGCTACTTTTATGATACTATTTTATCATGGGAAAATGTGCGCACATATATACTAGAATTTTTGCTGCTCACAACGCGATTGCATTTCTAGATTAGCGATCGCTTAACATAAAGCAGGTAAAACCCAAGACTAATGATGTGATAGATGTAGGTTGGGTCGAGGCAACGAGACCCAACGCTGGAGCCGGTTGTGTTGGGTCTCGCTATCGCTCTACCCAACCTACATTTTTAGCTGTGTCACGCCACTACCTTGCTTGAGCAATCCACACTAAATAACCTAAAATCTGAGCTACTGGTGGCAAAGGGTAGACATTGAGATCAATGGTGAGGGTTGATTGAGCTAAGGTCAGAAACTGCCATTGAATACCATTACTTACACTACCATAAATCGTCGAGATGGAATTGTTTTGTGCCTGATTAAACTGTTGAGCTGCAACCATCTCAGCAATACATTGACCAAAGCCGGTTTTTAGCTCGGTTTTCTTGGCTTCTACCACCACAACCACTGGTGCTTCAATTTCTAGTACTTCTGTTGAACGGGTCAGCAAAAAATCACAGATTCCATTTAACCCTACTGATTCGTCTACATTAAATTCTTCTCCAGAGAACAGACTAACTTGGCGCTCTAACTGTCGTCTTACTTCCAAAAGCATGGGATAGATAATACCCTCAGAACGAGCTTTTTCGCTGCCGGATGTTGCCACAATTGGTAAGCTTTCTTGCAGGTAGCCGGAGAGGATATCAGAGGGTTCAATCGGCTCAATCTCCGGCAAAAAGCGATCGCCTTCAATAACTGTCAGATTGAATGCTGTTTTGACGCTACTGATGGTTTTGAACTGACTGTAGGACATTGAATCGGGATTAAGAGTAGCATTTGGGCAACAATTTAAGTATATGCTGGAACACCGTGATGCATAGCGCTAAAGAAGAAAAAGGTAGGGGCGGGTTCGCTCAAAACGCAGGCTATTCAACGATAATGTAGCTAAACCCGCCCCAATGTGTAGGGGCGGGTTCGCTCAAAACGCAGGCTATTCAACGATAATGTAGCTAAACCCGCCCCAATGTGTAGGGGCGGGTTCGCCAAAAACGCAGACTATTCAACTCATCACATTACAGATATCGCACATATCGCACATATTGCCAATATCACACATCTTGTAGGGGCGGGTTTAGGGACAATCTAGACCATTTAACCCGAATATTGGAAGCAAAACCCGCCCTGTCGATATCCTTTCGGTTAACCTAATCAACCGCAATCTAGGAAATTTTACCCGAATATTGAGCTCAAAACCCACCCTG
>JAAHGR010000218.1 GCA_010672425.1 Symploca sp. SIO2E6 | reverse complement strand
TGGATGGGCAAAGAATGGAGACCTATGTGGAAACATCATTGCGAGCCGAACTTGAAGCACAACGTGCAGAACTTCAGACCAAACTTGCTCAACAAGAATCTCAACGTGCTGAACTTGAGTCCCAACGTGCTCAACAAGAGTCTCAACGTGCAGAACTTGAAGCTCAACGTGCTCAACAAGAGGCCAAAGCAAGGCGCGATGCTATTCCCCGACTCTTAGGGTTGGGTTTGAGTGTCGAGCAAGTAGCCCAAGCGCTTAACTTGTCAGTCGAGGAAGTCAATCAGAGCTATTAAAAAGTGCGATCGCTTATAGAATTCCTTTGGACAGGCAAGATGCCTGTTTCACAGAATGAATAAAGAGAAAACTTGACTATTCTCAATTCTCAATTCTCAATTAATATAGAAAGGGCTGCATTTGGCACAGAAGCTGGTATTATGGCTCAGCAACTTCAACCCACCACCGTTGATTCCGATTGGCTCTATCCTGAAAGTGATGGTAAACCTTTGTCTGATAATACTATTCAGTTTCGCATAATTACTACCCTTCAGGGGGGCATTGATACCCTGTTTGCCGATGACCCTAATGTTTTTGTGGCGGGAGATTTACTCTGGTATCCCGTAAGAGCTGTAGATGGGCGCTCAAAAAGTCAGACACCAGATGTAATGGTAGTCTTTGGTCGTCCTAAAGGTGATCGGCGCTCCTACAAGCAATTCGAGGAAGACAATATCCCACCTCAAGTTGTCTTTGAAATTCTCTCACAGAGTAACACAGAAGAAGAGATGGAGAAAAAATTTAACTTCTATGAGGGTTATGGTGTAGAAGAATATTATCTGTATGATCCGGCAACAAATGAACTCAAGGGGTGGTTAAAACACAACAACAAGTTAAGACCAATTGACAAGATGGAAGGGTGGAGAAGTCCGAGGCTAGGTTGTCGATTTGAGACACTCAAGGGGTCACTAGCACTGTATAGACCAGATGGGCAAAGAATGGAGACCTATGTGGAAACATCATTGCGAGCCGAACTTGAAGCCCAACGTGCAGAACTTCAGACCAAACTTGCTCAACAAGAAGCTCAACGCGCTCAACAAGAGGCCAAAGCAAGGCGCGATGCCATTCCCCGACTCTTGGCGTTGGGTTTGAGTGTCGAGCAAGTAGCCCAAGCACTTAACTTGTCAGTCGAGGAAGTCAATCAGAGCTATTAAAAAGTGTGATTGCCTACAGCACCAGCGTAGCTGATCGCTGTTTTTGTATTGATGATTCTTTTCGAGCAACGCCACATTCGGCATGACAAAATTTAGGGATTTTCCAACGAAAGTGCAAGGAAAATGAGCCAAGAGAAGCAAAAACCTTGCACATATTTAGCTTTAAAAAGCCTGACATCATTGTCTGGCATGGCTTACACACTTATTCAGCAGACCCTAGCTGCAATTTGGTCAAATTGCTGATGAGTTAGCAGAGAATTACAGGGTTTCCAACCAATCCAATTTAACCCAGTCGGTAGGGCTTAGCCTTAGATGGCGGTGGAATAAAAGGAGTTGTTTCGTTTCCAACTAATCCGATTTAACCCAGTCGGTAGGGGACTTATTTTTAAACCTTCTCCCAGTATAGCATCTAGAAGCGGTTTGCGAACATCCCCTAAAAAATTAGTACAAAGTACTCAGCATAAACCCAAAAAACTGCTGAAGTCCTTATACCAAATCCGGTATACATAAACACGCTATACCCCACCCTGTAGAGACGTTGCATGCAACGTCTCAGAGCAAGTTTCGCGATTGTCTCAAAACGGGTGTGACTAAACCGGATTTGGTATTACAGGGTAAGGAAACGGAGTTCAGAACGAAAGAATGGGTATTTCAGCCATTTTGTCTGAACCTCGCAGAGTGTTACTTTTCCTTAACATTCGACGTAAAATTTACGGTTCCGGTGCTGAAATACCTTTGGGTAGTGAGGCAATCCAGGGAGCAGATATTATTTTTGTTATGGAGAAGTCTCATCGAAGAAAACTCTCAAAAAAATTTCAGCCATGGCTCAAGAATAAACGAGTAGTCTGCCTGGATATTCCTGATGAATACGAATATATGGAGCCGGTTTTAGTAGAATTATTGAAGAGAAAAGTTCTACCTCTGTTGGGGACTTTCTGATACAGCGCTGTGTGTTGTAATGAAGTACACTCTTCCAAAAGTCTCCGTGGAACTAAAAGCATAGCATCCTCTGGCTTCCCCGTGGAAGAAAAAGCGTTCGCGAAGCGTTCTCATGAAGGAGTAGCATCCTCTGGCTTCCCCCTTATTAAGGGGGACGGGAGGGGGAGCCAATTTACTTTCCGCACCCACCCGACAGCAAGACTTTGCGAATTTTGTGACAGTAAACAACTCCCCTGCCTGCCAACGTTGGATCACGTCGATCATATTTTAAGAATCGCTACAATATAATTGTGTTCCAATGAGGGCTTGTTGCCTGGGAGTAGACTGAGTCTCCCATATCAAGCCCTGAGCAAGAACGAATAACCAAAACTTTCCCACTAATACCTTATTACTGACATGTCTCATTTCACAACCATCAAAGTTCAAATTAAAAACGGCGAAATTCTGCATCAGGTCTTGCAGGAGTTGGGTCATCAGGTAGAGTGTAATACCCAAGTGCGAGGATATCGAGGTAAAACCACGGAAGCTGAATATGTGATTCGGCAAAAGAATGGCTACGATTTGGGCTTTCGCCGCACTGGGGAAAATTATGAACTAGTAGCAGATTTTTGGGGAGCAAAAATTAACCAACAACAATTTGTTAATGCCATTAGTCAAAATTATGCCCACAAAACCTTGATGGCAACAGTGCAGGAACAAGGTTTTGATGTAGAAGAGGAAGAAACTTTAGAAGATGGTACAGTGCGAGTAGTAGTTGGACGTTGGGTTTGATGGGAGGACGCGGGGACGCGGGGACGCGGAGATGGGGAGATGGGGGGATGGGGAGATGGGGAGGACAAGGAGGACAAGGAGGACAAGGAGGACAAGGGAGATATTGACACTCACCAATTCCCAATTCCCAATTCCCAATTCCCAATTCCCAATTCTCAAACAACCAACAACAAACAACCAACAAACAACCAACAACAAACAACAAACAACAAACAACCAACAACAAATCACATCATATTAAGTGGATCTACATCAATGGTCAGCTTAACCTCCTTGGGACAAAGCTTCTCCAACTGCTGGAAATCAAATCTTACAGACACATTTGGAGGAAACTTGAGCAAAATTTGCCATCGATAACGGCGAGCCACTCGCATAATGCCAGCAGGTGCTGGCCCTAAAATTTCGTAATCTGAACTTGCCTCCATCAACCAATCTGCTAACTTCTCGGCAATATTTTCAACTAGTGTTCCATCCCAACCACTCAATCGTAAGAGAATCAGCCTGCCGTAAGGGGGATAGTTCAGGGTTGCCCTTTGTTCTAATTCTGTCTCAATAAAAGACTCATACTGGTGACCCTGTACTGCTTCGATCACTGGATGATCGGGGGAGTAAGTTTGAATTATAACCCGACCGGGATCATCCCCACGACCGGAACGACCTGCTACTTGGGTCAGGGTTTGAAAAGCGCGTTCTGCGGCTCGATAATCTGCTAGATGCAGGAGTCCATCTGCTGCTACTACACCGACTAAAGTTACTTGAGCTATATCGAGTCCTTTGGTGAGCATTTGGGTACCTACCAACAGGTCAGCTTCTCCCTTGGTAAAGCGAGTCAGTAGGTTGCGGTGAGCACCCTTATTACTGGTAGTATCGCTGTCAAATCTTATCAAACTCAATTCAGGAAACTGCCGTGCTAACTCATTGGCAACCCGCTGAGTACCACTACCGAAGAATTTCAAATAGGGGGAGCCACATTGAGGACAACTGCGAGGATGTACCTTAGTGTAGTTGCAATAGTGACATCTAAGTAACTCTGTTGCCCCCTCGTGGGTGTAGTGATAGGACAAGGATACATCACAGTGAGGGCATTCTACAACATAGCCACAGCTACGACAAGAGACAAAGGTACTGTGTCCCCGCCTAGGGATAAATAAGATACCTTGTTTTCCTCTTTCTTTGAGCTGTCCCAAGCTTTTTTGCAGAGAACGGCTAAAAATCGAGCGATTTCCTTGCTGCAACTCCTGCCGCATATCCACAATTTCCACCGGTGGCAGGGGACGGGATTGGATGCGTTCTGGTAGTGAGAGGTAATAGTTATTGGTTGTTTGTTGTTGGTTGTTTGTTGTTGGTTGTTTGTTGTTGGTTGTTTGTTGTTGGTTGTTTGTTGTTGGTTGTTGGTTGTTGGTTGTTTGTTGTTTGTTGTTGGTTGTTTGTTGTTGGTTGTTTGTTGTTTGGGTATTGGGTATTGGGTATTGGGTATTGGGTATTGGGTATTGAGTATTGGGTATTGGGTATTGGGAATATCTCCCTTGTCTCCCCATCTCCCCATCTCCCTTGTCTCCCTTGTCTCCCTTGTCTCCCCATCTCCCCATCCCCGCGTCCCCGCGTCCCTCCGTCTCCCTAATACTGACCCAAGTCTCCACAGAGGGGGTAGCAGAACCTAAAATCAGGGGGCAATTTTCTAATTCGGCACGCCATTGAGCAACGGTACGAGCATGGTAGGTGGGAGTTGGTTGGTCTTGTTTGAAACTGGAATCATGCTCTTCGTCTAGGATAATTAAACCTAGCTGGGGTAAGGGGGCAAAAATGGCGGAACGAGTACCAATGACTACCTGAGGTTTTCCGGGTAGCATTTGCCGCCAGGTGTCAAAGCGTTCCCCTGGATTGAGGCCACTGTGATAGACACTGACTTTTCTGCCAAAACGGGCGCTGAAACGGTCGGTTAGTTGGGGTGTTAGACCAATTTCTGGTACTAGAACTAGGGCAGATTTGCCTTGTTCTAATACTGGCGCGATCGCTTGTAAATAGACTTCGGTTTTTCCAGAGCCTGTTACCCCATGCAACAGCACCTGAGCAAAACCATCTAGACTGGTTATTGCTTCTAATGCACGAGTTTGAGTAGATGTCAATACCTTTGGCTGATCACTTTGCACTAAGGGATTATTGACGTTACGTAATCTTTCTCTAGACTGAATTACCACACAGCCTTTCTGCTCTAAGGCTTTGATGGTTGAGGAACTTGTATGGCAAGTTTGTAATAAATCTGCCAACCATAAATCCCCACCACGACGCCGCAGTACTTCTAAAATTTCCCTTTGTCGTGGAGTGAGTTCCAGGGTAAGTCCATCTGCCACTAGGGTTACAGCTTTCTGAACTTTGGGACGGGTAGGCTTGGGTGCTTCTAAATAACTTTCCACCCAACCCCGCTGTTTTAATTCTCGTAATCCTCTGCTGGCTTCTTTGACTTGGCGCTGGAGATAGAAAAAACTGAAGTCTTTATCTGGTTTGGCTTGGAGCAGTGATAAAATCTGACGAGCCGTGGCACTGACAACAGTATTGGCTTCCCTGGGGAGAAACCCTGGATTAAGGCGAACCCGAAGCTGGGAACGGCTGAGTAATCCAGGGGGTAGTGCCCCTCTTATCACCAACATCAGCGGCGTGTAATAGTAGTGAGCAACTCGCTCTAATAATTGCCAGTAGGACGGTGAGAAGAATCCAGTGTAAACTACATCCTTGACATCTTTGATTTTAGCCGGTGCCAAATCCAAAGGAGGTGAGTCTAGTAACCGAATCGCGATCGCTCCTAGGTGTCGTGCCCCAAAGGGTACAGTTAAGATATCTCCCGGTTCAGCTGCCAAGTCTGGTGGTAATCGATAAGTAAATAGCTTTTCGGTTTCGGGACAATCCACTAGGACTTCAATCCAGCGATTGATTGTACCACCAGATTGATAAGATACCCCAGGCTCTGCTAGCACTAGACTGGAACGGGGATGAGACATATTGTGAACCCTGCTGATCCAAAATTACTGCGGTGATTTTCGGAGGTTATCACTTCAAATAATTGACACTCCTCGACAATAGAATCGCGGGGATTCTTTACGTGGTTATTGTGATTACCGCCTTCCCACGTTAGGGCAGCTTGCGCAAAGCGCATACAGCGGATGGGTTAGACCAACCAATTAAGTATATCATTTTAGGTATATCATTTTTGATCGGGAAATAGATTCTCCTTTATCACTATCGGTAGATAGAAAATATCATGCTAGTATGAGATTCTGTTAGTATAACAAATTCAGTCTCCTGAAGTAATGTAAGTGAGAATAATCATCAGTGATCCAGCTCACCGTTTAGGTTCAGTAATGAGTACAGCGCGGCGGGAATAAGTGAGCAGTTAAAAATGGTAAAAAAGCTTACTGTACAAGCTTTCTTCCCTCCAACCTCGGAGCCTCCAACCTTAGAGCCTTCTTGAACTAGGTCTATATAGATTTATTGCTGTGCAATGTAAAAACTCCCAATCAGTTTCAATAGCGGCGTAAGCTTTCTGGTTATCCTTGGCTTCCCTTGTGTCTTTCCTGGTACGGAATTGTTTGCTCCATAGAGTACATACACCAATTTGATTTAAAGTTTTGTATCCAGGTATCTAGCCAAATTGCTTCGATTTCCTTTAAGATTAGTATTCTCCCATGCTCAAAGTTGTAGATTATTTTTTTAAAGGGTTGATATCGTTCACTATGTTTGCTTTGACAATTCATCACTTTTGGCGTGTTCTCAAGTTGTAGGGGCGGAGCAAGCCAGTAATTTCCCAAAATTATCCAAGATCTAGAGAAAGCTGCCCTGACCGACCCTTCGACCATTAACAGTCCGTTTAATCTTGGAAAAATTAACATCAAGGTAAAGTTCAATATCATTGTTCCGCTTTTACTCCTTCTCCTAGACAGAACAACCGGTTTATAAACTCAAGAGACTCCAAACTCAAAATACTCCATGAATATCTCTCAATTGAACCCAACCGATTCTTTCAAATCTACCGAAGATATCAATTTTTCTAATTCTGACTTGATGGAACCAGAAGTAAGCGATTTAAATCTGGTAGCAGTGGAATTTTCTGATTCAGAGGAGGAACTAGCGGTAACTCGTTCCTACGGATACCGCAAGACTAGTTCTGATGACAATGTGGGTGCGTTTTTTAAAGAGATGGCGCGTTATCCACTGCTCAAGCCGGAAGAAGAGGTAGAGTTGGCTCATCGTGTAAAATTTTTAGTAACTATAGATAAACTGCAAGAAAAATTGTTCGAGGAGTTGGGACGTAAGCCAACTAAAGCGGAACTTGCCCAAGCTGCTAATTTAACAGAAGGTCAGTTAGCATATCGCCTCTATCAGGGACGTATCGCTAAACGCAAAATGATTCGCTCTAACCTGCGCTTGGTAGTCTCCATTGCGAAAAGGTATCTGAATCGGGGAGTACCTTTCCTCGATCTGATTCAAGAAGGTGCCTTAGGATTAAATCGTGCCGCAGAAAAGTTTGATCCAGAAAAAGGCTATAAGTTCTCCACTTATGCTTACTGGTGGATTCGTCAGGCAATTACCCGCACCATTGCTAATGATGCCCGCACAATCCGCTTACCAATCCATATTGTTGAGAAACTCAATAAGCTCAAAAAAGCTCAGAGAGAGCTCAAGCAAAGACTGCAACGTAATCCCACAGAATTAGAACTAGCTGAAGCCTTAGAGATTAACCGCAATAGTTTGCGTCATTTACTACAATTGCGCAGACGTTCCCTTTCTCTCAACCATCGAGTTGGTAAAGGAGAAGATACGGAATTGGTGGATTTGCTAGAAGACAACGAGCTGCGGTTGCCGGAAGAGCAGATGAATGAAAGCATGATGCGCCAAGAGATTTGGGATGTCTTGAGTGATGTCCTGACGGAGAGAGAAAAAGATGTCATCTCTCTACGCTACGGTTTAGCTAGCAGTGAACCCTATACCCTTGAAGAAGTAGGCGGTATCTTCAATCTTTCCCGTGAGAGGGTGCGTCAAATTCAAAGCAAAGCCATGCGCAAACTGCGCCGTCCCCAAGTGGCTCGCCGCTTAAAAGGCTGGTTGAATTAGTTTGTTTGTGGTTATTTGTTGTTAGTTATTGGTAGAACATTAGCTGACAGCTGTCAGCTGTCAGCTTTTTTGGATGATTGCTCCAAGTGCTAACTTTGTTGATGAAGAAGCAACTTTAGGATGCTCCCTGAGGACTTCTCTACAATCTGTTACAATAATTCTTCGTACCCCGTGTCCAACGGTAGCCTTCTCCAAACCAAGAACAATAGATGATTCTGCAAATAGAGTATCACCAGCGTCGCGAGCAATTGATGGCCAAAATAGGTAAGGGAACTGCCATCTTTCACAGTGCCCCAACTTCTGTGATGCATAATACTGTCGAGTACAATTTTCGACAAGATAGTGACTTTTACTATATTACGGGTTTCAATGAGCCAAAAGCAGTAGCGGTACTAGCACCTCATCATGAAGAGCACCACTTTGTAATGTTTGTTCAACCCAAGGAATGGGAAAAAGAAGTTTGGTCTGGTTACCGGACAGGTGTAGAAGCTGCCAAGGAAAAATATGGTGCAGATGAAGTTTATCCCATTGCTGAATTAGATGAAAAGTTGCCTCAGTATTTAGAAAAAGCAGAACGCCTGTACTATCACATGGGACGTGATCGCCATTTCAACGATGTAGTGATTAAGCATTGGCAACAGTTAATGGCAGGTTATCCCAAGCGTGGTACCGGTCCAATGGCCCTAGAATCGACTAATACGATACTCCACCCCATGCGGCAACTTAAGAGTCCAGCAGAGTTAGAGATGATGCGTCAAGCAATAGCCATCTCTGTAAAAGCTCACAACCATGCCAGGGAGTTTGCCCAACCAGGACTTTATGAGTATCAGGTACAAGCAGAGATAGAACATATTTTCCGACAACACGGTGCCCTCGGACCAGCCTACCCCTCAATAGTGGCCTCGGGTGCTAATAGCTGCATCCTGCACTACGTTGAGAATAATCAGCAGATGCAGGAGCAAGATTTACTATTAATCGATGCTGGTTGTTCCTATGGGTATTACAATGCCGATATTACCCGTACCTTCCCCGTAGGAGGCCATTTTACCCCAGAGCAAAAAATTATCTATGAGATTGTTCTAGAAGCACAACGACAAGCGATCGCACAAGTTAAACCAGGTAACCCCTACAGTCAAATTCACGATACAGCAGTATTGGTACTTATAGAAGGTTTAATGGCTTTAGGACTCCTAGCAGGAGATGTAGAAGAGATTATTAAAGAAGAGAAGTACAAACCTTACTATATGCATCGTACTGGTCACTGGCTAGGTCTAGATGTCCACGACTGTGGAGTTTACCAACAGGGGGAAAATCCCCTCATTTTACAACCGGGTCAGGTGGTAACCGTAGAACCAGGACTATATATTGGTTCTGAGACTAAGCCAGTAGAAGGACAGCCAGAAATTCCTGAGCGTTGGCGAGGTATTGGTGTTCGGATTGAGGATGATGTTTTGGTTACATCCTCAGGTCATGAAGTGCTGAGTGCAGGTGTGCCGAAATAGGTGTTAGGTGTTAGGTGTTAGGTGTTAGGTGTCAGGTGTTAGTTTTTTGTACCTTTAGGATATCTCATGCTGATCTACAACAATAACCAAGCAAACAAATCTTTAACGGTAAGATTGAGCTCACTGAGAAAGGATGGCACAGGAAGCAAAGCATCTGGTTGATCAAATACCTGAATTTCTTGTTGAGGACGATAAACAAATACAGTTTTTTCGTCTGGATCAATCAACCACCCCATCTGAGTCCCATACTTCAGACAATGCAGAATATTTTTCGTTACTTTGGTGTGACTTTGATCAGGAGACAAGATTTCAATTGTCCAATCTGGAGCCTGAGAGAATACATTCGCAATTTCTCCCTGATCATCACAAGGAATTCGGCTCCAAACAAACACGGCAATATCAGGTATAGTTGAGCGACCACCAAAATTACAGCGTAACTCAGGAAATGCACAAGCGATTTTCTTAGGCTTAGCAATACTATTGATAGCGGGTACAAATTCCCCCTGAATTCTACTATGTTTCCCTTGAGGCATCGGCTTCTGGATAATTTGACCGTCAATAAATTCACTAGCAGGTTTAGTTTCTGGTAATTGCAGAAACTCCTCTAATGTCAAGGTTTGGGATTGTACTTGTAGCATTTCAGGATTACCCCCAACTTTGGTGAGTGAGCGGCAAATAGTTTCTTGTTGTAGTGGCATGACACACTTAAAATGAGGGAATAGATTTTGGCTCAAACCCTTATTTGACAAGGAAGCCGTCGATTTCCTATTCCACCATTTTAGCTGTGTCGCGCCAGTAGTGGCGTGACACACTTAAAATGAGGGAATAGATTTTGGCTCAAACCCTTATTTGACAAAAAATCCGTCGATTTCCTATTACACCATTTTAGGTGTGTCACGCCAGTAGTGGCGTGACACAGTTAAAATGATGGAATAGATTTTGGCTCAAAACCTTAATTTACAAGGAAGCCGTAGATTTGCTATTACACCTTTTTAGCTGTGTCGCGCCAGTAGTGGCGTGACACACTTAAAATGAGGGAATAGATTTTGGCTCAAACCCTTATTTGACAAGGAAGCCGTCGATTTCCTATTACACTATTTTAGGTGTGTCACGCCAGTAGTGGCGTGACACACTTAAAATGAGGGAATAGATTTTGGCTCAAACCCTTATTTGACAAGGAAACCGTCGATTTCCTATTCCACTATTTTAGCTGTGTCGCGCCAGTAGTGGCGTGACACAGTTAAAATGAGGGAATAGATTTTGGCTCAAACCCTTATTTGACAAGGAAGCCGTCGATTTCCTATTCCACCATTTTAGCTGTGTCGCGCCAGTAGTGGCATGACACACTTAAAATGAGGGAATAGATT
>JAAHGR010000217.1 GCA_010672425.1 Symploca sp. SIO2E6 | reverse complement strand
GTATAAATTAACCATTACACATTACACTCTTATATGGGCAATACCTCCTGCTACTGATATTCGCCAAAGAGCGATCGCTTTAATTTAGCTAGCGAAGCTCAAGAATATTGACCTGATGCCCTTAACCGAGCATGTTCAATCGAAGTCCCAGCTTCAACCTCGCCCCAATCCGTAGAACGACAGGGCGTTGTATTTGACCTTCAAAACTGCCAGAAATCAAACACTTCCACAACTAGCCAAACCATAGAGTGTTATTTTCTGATAACTAGTACGAGAGAAAATGCCAAAGTTTATCTCTATTCCAATCGGAATAGTACTCGTAGAAGTAGAATAGTTGAAGCAGGTCAGGAGTACATTGCTACTAGAAGTGAATTGGGTAGTTATCGAGGTAATTCTGAAGTTGAAAATACTCTCATTAAAGATACCGCTATGGGGGCTAAGCTCTTCTTTGATGAAGTGCCGTTGACTGTCAACAACTTAGAAGTTATCGAAATTAGCTCATATCTTGAAAGTTCCTATTATAGGGATGATATCAAGCTTGAGTTTCGTGATATTCCTTTATCTGAGTAGAAACGTGCCTGCCGAAGGATGCCCGTAGGTCTCTTGGCAAGTCTCTACCGGATTTCGCAGTTGTCTCAAAACGGGGATACAGCAGTTTGCTCTGCGCAAGCGGTACATTTTTGATCCCCCTCGCATCCCCTTTTGAATCCCCTTCCCGTCCCCGTTGGAATCCCCCTCCCGTCCCCCTTTGAAAGGGGGAAGCCAGAGGATGCTACGCTTTGACTTTCACGGGGACTTTGAGAAAAGTGTACTTCATGACAGCGCCTTGCGCTGTCATGTCAAGTCCGCAATTACCTATAATAAAAACTTCTCCGCGTCCCCGCGTCCCCGTGTCCCCGCGTCAGCCTTAACGATAAGTATTCAACTGAATATTATATCATAGATTGGTACATGCTGCTAGTAGGGAAAATAGCTTGCGGACTTTCGACTCTTCTAGCCTAGATCCTTCCCACCATGCCTCATCATGAGAAAGTTCGTACTCCAGATTTCTCTTAAACTCTTCCTTATCAATGCTGTAACCTGTAAAAATTCCACCAAATGCCATAAAATCGGCAAGAAGCTGCTTTTGCCAATCCTGTTGCATTGTTGTTTTAGTGATAGCTCGCAAACCGTAGACAAAAGCATCTAAAGCGGCATTATCCATGGTGATAACTTGCATGATTCCCCAAGGCAGATGACCAGAGAAATTTTAGATTTTAGATTTTAGATTTTAGATTGAAGAATAAAACGGTCACAAGCCCCTAAATTTATTTATGGGGTAAATCTAAAATCTTCAATCTTCAATCTTCAATTGTTTGACGAGCCGCAATCTCTTGATAACCTCTAGCATCAACCTCACTTTTGCCATCAATCAGATCCGAAATACCTCTAATTACCAGAGCAGAAACCTGCTGGTTGGCACGGACTGTTTCCAGGAAGCCGATACCTTCCATCTCAACTGCCACTGCATCTCCATAGTTAAAGCTTAAAAACTTAAAAACTTCCGATTTGGTTGAAGCAACAACCTTCTCTCCAGCAGCGATAGGAGCAACGAAAACATAAGGAGTGGGGTCAGGAGTTGAGGGTAATCTCTGCAACCAGTCGTTGCTTCTCGCTTCAAATTTAGCTCTCTGTTCCAAACCGAAACTGCTAAGACCGATTTCCGGTCTAGGTTTAAAAGTTTCCTCCGCTTTCCCCGACTCATAGCCGTATATTTTTGTAGAAGCGACGACATCACCAAGCTGTACATCCTTGAGCCCACCTGCCACACCTACAAAGAGAATGACACTAGGATTGAAATATTGGATTGCCCGCTCTGCTTGTGCTGCTGCACCAGGAATACCTGCACCAATTTCCACAATGATTACATCCCATACTCTCCCATTAGCAGAGAATTTTCCCTCCTCGTAGATTGTGCCACGAAGATGAATTTGTTCCTTGATTTCTGTTAGATGAGCTCGAACTGCCATGTATTCGACTCGAATAGCAGTAAGAATAACGGCACGGGGTTTATTATTGCCTTGAGAGGTTTTCCCGTCAGTCATCGTTTGAATGTCAGCTCCTTGAGGTTTGAGTTTGACTAGTGGCGTGGCAGATCTAAAAATGTAGGTTGGGTCGAGGCAACGAGACCCAACACAGCTCCCTCCCTTGTTGGGTCTCGCTCTCGCTCTACCCAACCTACCTATTCTACTATTTTAGCTGTGTCGCGCCAGTAAGAGCATTTGGGGATGTTAGCGTCTCCAAACTTTAATAGTTTGATCCCTTCCTCCACTAATTAATGTCTCTCCATCTGGACTAATGGCAATAGATGTAACTCCTCGACGATGACGATCTTGTTCAGGAAAGATGTATGATTCTTTTGTGGTCATTTGCCATTCTATAATATTTCCATCATAACTGCCGCTTACTAAAGTTTTGCCGTTTGGACTAAAGACTAGACAGGTGACAGCATCTGAATGTTGTCGAAGCGTTTCAGGCATTTTTCCTAGATTAAGATTCCACAGTTTAATGCTGTTATCGTTACTGCCACTAGCTAGTATTTCTCCGTCTGGACTAAATGCTAGGGCATAAACAGCGTCTCGATGTGCTGAAAGTGTACCTAAACATCTTTTTTCAGGGACATACCACAGTTTGATAGTTTTGTCGTAACTACAGCTGGCTAGAATTGTACCATTTTGGGGATTAAAAGCCACAGAGGTTACTTTATCTGAATGTCCCGAAAGTTTGGCAATTTCTTTTCCTGTTACGATATCCCACAATTTAATATCTCGGTTATCATTAGTCGCCAAGATTTGGCTATCAGGACTAAAAGTAACTGAGTCGAACCCAGAATAATCAAAAAAATTACTAAATTTGGTTTTAGGAAAAGTATGAAGAGCTTCGGCTTCACCTAAACGCCAAACCCAGGTTTGGTAATTCTTACAAGCTGCGATATACTTGGCATCTGGACTAATTGCTACAGAGGTAAACCATAAATCGACATTGCCTCTAACATAAATGTCTTGTGCTCTTGTCCAAGTATTGGCTTCCCAAATATTGATAAGTTGATCCCTGCCACAGATAAAATAGGCTTGACTATGATTGGGACTAAAAGCTAGCTTTAGTCCATATCTCACTGTATTCTGTTGGGTAAAATCAGTTAGTTCTTTAGCAACTTGATCTATTAGATCAATGCCAGTATAACCTATTTGAGTATCATCATTTTCAGTTAAACTGGCTATACATCGCCAATTGCTATTTTCTCCATACTGCTTTACATTTTGGGTGACCTGAGTATTCGCTTGTGAAGAGGGCTGTTTGGTATAATCGCTGGATACAGTCGGGGAAAACTTGGCCAGTAGTTGAAAAGCAAAAGCACTAGCATGACGAGCCGCAATCTCTTGATAACCTCTAGCATCAACCTCACTTTTGCCATCAATCAGATCCGAAATACCTCGAATCACCAGAGCAGAAACCTGCTGGTTGGCACGGACTGTTTCCAAGAAGCCGATACCTTCCATCTCAACTGCCACTGCATCTCCATAGTTAGAACATAAAAACTTAAAAACTTCCGATTTAGTTGAAGCAACAACCTTCTCTCCAGCAGCGATAGGAGCAACGAAAACAGAAGGACTGGGGTCAGGAGTTGGCGGTAATCTTTGTAACCAGTCGTTCCTTCTAGCTTCAAATCTAGCTCTCTGTTCCAAACCGAAACTGCTAAGACCTATTTCAGGTCTAGGTTTAAATTTTTTCTCCGCTTTCCCCGACTCATAGCCATATATTTTCGTAGAAGCGACAACATCACCAAGCTGTACATCCTTGAGCCCACCTGCTACACCTACAAAGAGAATAACACTAGGATTGAAATATTGGATTGCCCGCTCTGCTTGTGCGGCTGCACCAGGAATACCTGCACCAATTTCCACAATGATTACATCCCATACTCTATCATTAGTAGAGAATTTTCCCCGTTCGTAGATTGTCTCACGAGGATGAACTTCTTCCTGGATTTCTGTTAGATGAGCTCGAACTGCCATGTATTCGGCTCGAATAGCAGTGAGAATAACAGCACAGGCTTTGCTATTGCCTTGAGAGGTTTTCCCATCAGTCATCGTTTTAATTTCTGCTCCTTGAGGTTTGAGACAATTGAGTAATATCAAGTTCGGATAATCACTTACAATATAACTTCAATTCCAGCAAGTTATCGATCGCTCTAGGAGTAGCTGGATTGACAATTGGTAGCAGTTCAATTCTCTCTGCCTGCTCCTGCACCAAGCTTGCCAATGCTTCCTGCACTTCTTTATACTTAACTGTGTTTAGATCTTTTGGAACTGCGATCGCTAGAGCAATCTTTAACTTTCCGAACCAGTTGATCGTTAGCTAGCCGAATACGAAAGGTATAGTAGTGGCGTGACACAGCTAAAAATGTAGTGGCGTGACACACTTAAAATGAGGGAATAGATTTTGGCTCAAACCCTTATTTGACAAGGAAGCCGTCGATTTCCTATTCCATCATTTTAAGTGTGTCATGCCAGTAGTGCGAGCATCTTGCTCGCGATCCGTAATATCCATATTTATGATAACCCGCCATGGGCTTAAACTGCCCAGAGTCAAGAGGCTCTGGGTTTTTTTTTCTCCATCAAGCATGGTCATACCAAATCCAGTTTGGATACCCCCGTTTTGAAGAAACTGCGAAACTTGCTCTGAGACGTTGCATGCAACGTCTCTACAGGGTTTGTGTATACCGGATTTGGTATCACCCCTCAAATCAGTCCCAATGTCAATATCAAACTGAGCTTTCTTTACAAGTGTGACTCTGCTTAGGATAAGCAAAAGTTTTTTGAATAGCACAAGTAAGTGAGTACACAAACAGCAGCAAACTACGATACACCCTGGAAGGAAGCATTACAGCAATATTTGGAGCCTTTTTTGAGCTTCTGCTTTCCGAAGGTTCACGCCTTAATCGACTGGAATCAATCACCCGAATCCCTCGATAAGGAACTCGAACAGATAATGAGGCAAGCTGACTCAGGAGAAAGAGTTGCCGATAAGTTATTCAAGGTATGGTTGCTAGATGGCAAATCGACTTGGGTTTTAGTGCATGTGGAGGTGCAAAGTCAATCTGATAGTGGCTTTGCCAAACGCATGTATCAATATAACTACAGAGCCTTTGACCTTTATGAACAACCGGTGATTAGCTTAGCGGTATTAGGGGATGAAAAGGCAACTTGGCGTCCTAGTAAATACGGTTATAAACTGGGAGGTTGTCAGCTGAAGCTGAAGTTTCCGATCGTGAAACTGTTGGATTATCAAGCAAAGTGGCAAGATTTAGAGCAAGATACCAATCCCTTTGCGATCATGATCATGGCTCATCTGACAACGATGATGACGCGGGGAAAACCCCAAATGCGGCAGCAGGGGAAATGGGATGTAGTTCGGAAACTATTGGAAAAAGGTTACCATCAAGAGGATATCAGAAAGCTATTCCGCCTACTCGACTGGATGATGACATTACCAGAAGAGTTACAGCAGAGTTTTGAAGAACAATTGAATCGTTATCAACAGGAGAGAAAAATGCCTTTACTCAGTCATATGGAAATCAGGGGAATGCAACGGGGAATTGTGCGAACTGCTCGCGAATCAGTAATCGAAGTATTGACAGTGCGGTTTGAAGTAGTGCCACCAGAAGTGATTGACACTATTAATCAGATAGAAGATGTCTCGGTTTTGAAGCAGCTACTTAGGCAAGCGATCGCGATTAATTCAATGGTAGACTTCCAGCAGCTACTCTCCCAAAATCAGGCTAACTCATAGGTCGTAGTTGTTAGGTCTTGGTGCTCTTGTGGAACTGGGGAACGGGCATCTTGCCCGTTCAATATCCGTACAAATATGCAAAATAAATGAGAAGGTTACCATCAAGAGGATATCAGAAAGCTATTCCGCCTGCTCGACTGGATGATGACATTGCCAGAAGAGTTACAGCAGAGTTTTGAAGAACAATTGAATCGTTATCAACAGGAGAGAAAAATGCCTTTACTCAGTCATATGGAAATCAGGGGAATGCAACGGGGAATTGTGCAAACTGCTCGCGAATCAGTACTCGAAGTTTTGGAAGTAAGGTTTGAAGTAGTTCCACCAGAAGTGATTGACACTATTAATCAGATAGAAGATGTCTCAGTTTTGAAACAGCTTCATCGACAAGCGATTGCGATTAATTCAATGGTAGACTTCCAGCAGCTACTCTCGCAAAATCAGGCTGACTCATAGGTAGTAGGTGTTAAGTCTTGGTGCTCCTGTGGAACTGTGGAACGGGCATCTTGCCCGTTCAATATCCGTACAAATATGCAAAATAAATGAGAAGGTTACCATCAAGAGGATATTAGAAAGCTATTCCGCCTACTCGACTGGATGATGACATTGCCAGAAGAGTTACAGCAGAGTTTTGAAGAACAATTGAATCGTTATCAACAGGAGAGAAAAATGCCTTTACTCAGTCATATGGAAATCAGGGGAATTCGGCGAACTGCTCGCGAATCAGTAATTGTAGGTTGCCTTTAATATTTTATGTACAGTAGCACGATCGCCTTTGAGTCGTTTAAGCATTTCATATTAGATTTCGGATTTTCTTGCGAAAAGCTCGTAAAGCAGGACTTCTACCAATTGTGATACTTTGGGCAAGAACTTCTGCGACTAGTTCTAAAATCTGTAGTCTGGGAAATGTAGGACTAGAAGAAACTAGCTGATACTGTCCAGATTGTAAGGTATAAATCTTTAATTCACCGCGATCGCAAATCCAGAGTTCGGGAACTCTCAACCTGACGTAAGCATCGAGTTGGGTTTTCGAGGTGACATCTACTTCTATGGCTAAATCCGGTGGAGGATCAACCGATAAATCAATACGGTCTTTACCCACCATTAATTTATGATTTTTGATGTAGAAGCATTCATCAGGTTCGATACCATAACCCATCTCTCGACGTTTGAAGGTACTCGAACCAAAACATTCGCAGTCTATTTCTAATTCTTCTAATAAAATTTTGACTACATCACCAATCAAAGATTTTTCTCGCTCATGTTTAGGTAATGGCATCCTGATTTCTAACGTTTTCTGACTGTAAGCAATACGAGCAGCGCGTTTATTACCCAGCTCTGCCAGAATTTGCTCAAATTCTGACCAATCGACATCATCAATCAGCAATCGCTGACCAGGAGGAACACTAAGTTGTCGGAATTGGAGAGTGACAGGCATTTTAGATTTTAGATTGATGTGGAATGATATAATCTAAGTGATTGGGTTATATTATACCATTATTTATTTTTATCTTTTGCTTCACTAATTACAGGATTTAAACTCATCACTACTGGAAGAATTTAGGTATTAGGTATTAGATATTAGATGTATATAGTATTTATGTACTATGAACTGACGATTAATCCTTTGCTCACGGTAAAAAATCTTCTTCTAAAACTTCCTCAGCGCTCAAAGGACATTCAACTGGAAACAGTGCTGAATCTAATCCTGATTTTTTAATAGCCGCTTTCCTTGCTGCTTGATAAACAGCGTCAAACTCACTTAGCATTAGATTATAAAGAGTTTTCGATTGTAAAAGTAAATTTAATTCATAGCGAAAATTATCAATTTCCACAATCCATCCTCGCCCTGAATATTCCCGTTCTACTTGCCAATATCGATAAACTAGCAAATGGATTAAAAGTTGCCTTAAGTAACTATTGACCTTGCGCTTTTCTGCCTTCCCCAAAGATTCTATTTCCTCAATCAGATTATCTAAATCAACTTCAGCAAAACGTCCTTCTCTCAAGTGTTTTTCTGTAACTTTCAACCAGAGATAGTAGTCCGTTTCATACAAATTTTGCTCTAGTTTTACTAAATTTTGTTCAATCATAATTGATTCACAATAACTCACCACATATTTATAAATATCCTAACTTGAGTCGTGAACATACAGATGAGGACAGGGAATAGGGAACGAAAATTTTTTCATGGGGACTACCTTCTTCCTCCTGCCTCGGAGCCTTGGAGCCTTGGAGCCTCCGAGCCTCAATCTTCACCAAATCTATGGAGCCTGCAACGGCACTAAACTATTTTCCGGTAAGTAACTACGAAAAACCTCATTATCAGCCAAAACCATCACTAGTTGTAGTTCATAATCTGGCTCAATCTGCAAATCTGCCCAAGGCACTGCTATCTCCAAACATTGATTGAGGGCAACTTGAGCGTTACTAGTACGGGGATGCCACTGATAATTCTCTTGAGCCTCTTGTAACCAACAGGATTGGGTAAGCAGGTTAATGCCTAGTTGGTGGTGAAATAGATAGTTGAGGGGTGCTTGATCTGGTAGTTCTTGTAAAGGAGCCGGACTGTTGTGCATGATTTGGTTAGGATAGAACCACAACAGATGTAATTCAGGGGGTATGTCTTTACCTGGTTGCACCCCTGTCTGGAAGTCTAACCGTAAGTAGAAGTTGAGGTGATCTACACCATACCAGAGTCGCTGAATAGCACTGCTGCGGTGCATTGTTCCCCTGGCACCTCCCACCTCAAGACGACCAGCATGATCCCATTCCTGCTCATCTCCAATACCATCGATAACAGGATGGATAAAGCTTTGGGGTCGTTGTTCCCGGCGGAGTTCGTGAATTTCCACCGGTTGTTGGAGAACCTCAGGAATTGGCTCCTGCAATGCCTGATAAATCCCCGCAAGATGCTCCCGGAACAACTGATCAAAGATGGCATCCTGATTAGAAGAATGACCTTCCCCAAACCACCAAAACCAGTCAGAACCTTCTGCGGCATACAATGCTTCCCAAGCTTCGGGATTGTTGGCTTCAGTTGCTTCTGGATGGTTGGCCAAAACTTGCCGTGCTTCTGTGAGCAAGTCCCATGCTCGATTTTTCGCGGGATCGCCAATCCAAGTAGTGAAGCTAGCATCTACCCAAGAACCACTATGGAGTTGATCTTGGCCAAGAGTTTCAGTGGGGGGAAACTGTTCAATAAACTCAGATACTGTAACTAGTTCGATTTCTGGATTATCACTTAGCTTCTGATAAAGGGATTCCAAGAAAGGTAACCCATCTTGGGGGTAATGTTCCCAGCAGTTTTCCCCATCAAGAGCGATTGTTACTAACCAAGGTTGTGCTGAAGCTGTATCCGCTTCAGATTGTCGATGTTTCCAACAGCGGGAAATTGCTTCTAAATGTCCCACCAAATCAGCTGACGCTTGCTCCGGTTCCATGGCACCATAAGTAAAGCCAATCAAATCCGACAAACGGTGGTCTCGAAACACAATTGCCAAGTCACCATCGGGTGTCTCTAGACGATAGGGATGATAGAGTAACTCCGGTTCCGAAACATTACCTACCTCATCCCGATGGAAAAAATGCCGGATTGTCCAACCTAATACTGCCTCATCCGAACAAATCCAGTTGAACCCAGCTTTGGCAATATAGGGTAAAATCTGGGGACTGATTGACTGTTCCGAAGGCCACAACCCACGAGGAGGACAACCAAATCGGTCTTTATACATCGTCCAAGCTTTCTGCAAATGCCGGGGAATATCCTCTTCCCACTGGAATCTCCCCTGGGGCAAAGTCATTTCGCCCACTGCTACACGACCAGCATTTGTATCTGCCAACAGAGGTAAAATTGGATGAGTATAGGGAGTTGTGATCACTTCCAACTGACCAGCATCCTGCATTTTCCGGTGTTGGGGAACAATGCGACTGAGAATTTCCTTCTGCTTGGCAGTAATGTCTTGCCGATCCTCTAGGGTAAAATTCCGTCCCTGCTGCAACCACCGGTTAATCTCTGGGTCATCCCAAAACAGAGGGTCAATCCAAGCCAAATTATGCCATGCCAGCAGATCCCCGTAATCCTCAAGAGTCCAATTTTCCAAACACCAAGGCCTACCTTTATCCTGCCGCATCCCATACAGTTCCCGGTAACGGGGATGAGGATCAATCAATGTGTGGTGATTGGCATCAAAGAAATGCTCAATAATAAATTGCTTTTGTTGAGTACTTAACTGTTTGGTGGGGGTTAGAGTTAGGGCTAGATATGGGTCTAAGGCAGTACCAGCGATATAATCCTCTAGCTGCAAAATTAGGGAAGGAACTAAGTTCACCGTTTGATGTAACTTCGGATAGCGCTCTAGAATCAGTACTAAGTCCAAGTAATCCTTAGTACCGTGCAACCGTACCCAAGGTAACAGATATTGTTCATTGCCAGCAGAGACGCGATCGCGACATTTGTAGAGGGGTTGGTGTTGATGCCAGATAAAAGCAACGTATAAAGGATGAGACATGACGAAGATTAATGACCAATAACAAATGACAAATAACCAATAACCAATAATAAAGCGGCGGGGCAATACTTCCTCCAACCCCCATAAGGAATTGGCTTCCCCGCCGCTTTTTATCAAATTACTTGTTCAACTTCAACAATCTCAGGGATATATTCCTTCAACCGCCGCTCAATACCCATTCTCAGGGTCATAGTTGAGCTAGGGCAAGAACCACAGGCGCCCTGTAACCTGAGTTTAACGACAGGACCGTCTAACTCAACTAGTTCGACGTTGCCGCCATCGGACATTAAGTAAGGACGTAACTCATCTAGGACAGTTTCCACATTGTCAGGAGTTAGTGCCATGGTGGTGGACTCGGTGGACATAGTAAACCTCTTGTTGATTTTGTTTCTTAATCCCAACTCTTAGTTTAAGTGCTGATGCCTTCAAGAGCTCAGAAGTCCTACTTTATACAGCACATTTGTCGAACGGGAGCATCTTGCCTGTTCTGGTGTAGATCACTCATAGCCAATCTACTGTATATAGGCGCACACCTACTCCATTATTAATAA
>JAAHGR010000216.1:9978-10912 GCA_010672425.1 Symploca sp. SIO2E6 | reverse complement strand
CCTAATGATCCGGGGAATGTAGAAGCACGAATCTCTCTGTTTGATAATGACGGTAACCTGCTAGCCTCATCTATAGGAAGAGCAAGTACTTTACTAGGTGCAGGAGGGAGCAACAACACCAATGACCCCTACCTTTCCTTTACCTTCAGGGAGGCGGGGACTTACTTCCTCAAAGTCACCCGTGATGTCGATATTGATGATGTGATTAATGACTCACCCAATGCTGCTATCCCCACTCCCGGTACTTACACCCTGCAAGTATCCCTAGGAAACCCCAATTTTGCTGGGAATGTGGTCAATACTGCCAATACCAGTACTGCCAGTGGGTTGTTTGCTCAAACGGAAGGAGCTGGTATAGCCGGTAACATTAACCTTAATACTCCCCAGCTAACCATTGCCGATCAAGGCATGATTTCTGCTGCTACTGCTGGTACCGGTAGTGCCGGTAATATCAGTATCGCAGACGCTGACTCGGTAGTACTGAACCAGGGTAGTATCTCTACTGCTGTAGAGTCAGGAGCAATAGTCTCGGTTACTGCCCCCAGGAGCAACATTACCATTGAGGCTAACCAGCTCAATGTATCTGATGATTCTTCTATTATATCATCTACTGCCGGAAAAGGGAATGCTGGGGAAATAGAAATTACAGCAAGCGATCGCCTATCCCTGGATAATAGTAGGATATCTTCAGAAGTAACATCAACAGGTATCGGTACAGGAGGAAACATTAGCCTCAATACCGATAACTTCTCAGTAACCAGCAATGCGACTATCTCCTCAGCCACCGCAGGCAGGGGAGATGCGGGACAAGTGGAAATTACAGCAAGCGATCGCCTATCCCTGGATAATAGTAGGATATCTTCAGCAGTAACATCAACAGGTATCGGTACAGGAGGAAACATCAGCCTCAATACCGATAACTTCTCAGTAACCA
>JAAHGR010000216.1:2553-9878 GCA_010672425.1 Symploca sp. SIO2E6 | reverse complement strand
CAAGTGGAAATTACAGCAAGCGATCGCCTATCCCTGGATAATAGTAGGATATCTTCAGCAGTAACATCAACAGGTATCGGTACAGGAGGAAACATCAGCCTCAATACCGATAACTTCTCAGTAACCAACAATGCCACTATCTCCTCAGCCACCGCTGGCAGGGGAGATGCGGGGCAAGTGGAAATTACAGCAAGCGATCGCCTATCCCTGGATAATAGTAGGATATCTTCAGAAGTCGCACTTACCGGTATCGGTACAGGAGGAAACATTAGCCTCAACACCGATAACTTCTCAGTAACCAACAATGGCACTATCTCCTCAGCTACCGCTGGCAGGGGAGATGCGGGGCAAGTGGAAATTACAGCAAGCGATCGCCTATCCCTGGATAATAGTAGGATATCTTCAGCAGTAACATCAACAGGTATCGGTACAGGAGGAAACATCAGCCTCAATACCGATAACTTCTCAGTAACCAACAATGCCACTATCTCCTCAGCCACCGCTGGCAGGGGAGATGCGGGGCAAGTGGAAATTACAGCAAGCGATCGCCTATCCCTGGATAATAGTAGGATATCTTCAGAAGTCGCACTTACCGGTATCGGTACAGGAGGAAACATTAGCCTCAACACCGATAACTTCTCAGTAACCAACAATGGCACTATCTCCTCAGCTACCGCTGGCAGGGGAGATGCGGGGCAAGTGGAAATTACAGCAAGCGATCGCCTATCCCTGGATAATAGTAGGATATCTTCAGCGGTAACATCGACAGGTATCGGTACAGGAGGAAACATTAGCCTCAACACCGATAACTTCTCAGTAACCAACAATGCCACTATCTCCTCAGCCACCGCTGGCAGGGGAGATGCAGGAAAAGTAAAAATTAATGCCACCGAAGAGATATCCATTAACGATAGTACCATCTCTTCCGCCACCGCAGGCCGGGGGAATGCTGGGGAAGTCAATCTCAGAGCAAGCGATCGTCTAGCAATTACCAATAGTACCATCTCTTCAGCAGTAGAAGCAACAGCAATTGGTACAGGAGGTAGCGTCAATCTCCAAGCTTCCACCATGGAAGTCACCAATAGTGCTAGGATTTCCACCGCTACCGCAGGAGAAGGAACCGCCGGAAAGATCAATCTCAACGCCAACCGCTTTGTACTCAGCAATGGAGGACAACTACTCTCCACCACCTCCAGCGGCTCCGATGCTGGGGATATTAACCTGAAAGTAACCGATAACATTATCCTAACCGGAGCCGGAACCGGACTATTTGCCAACAGTACCCCCGGTTCGATAGGCAATGGTGGTAGTATCAACATCGATGCCACCACCATGCTCATCGAGAATGGAGCAGGGATAGTCGTAGATAGCCAAGGAACAGGCAAGGGAGGAGACATTACCCTCAGCGCCGGTTCCCTGACGCTCAATCAAGGTTTCATAACCGCCGAAGCCTTCAGTGACAAGGGAGGAGACATTACCCTTAATCTAGAAAACCTCTTACTGCTGCGCAACCACAGCCTGATTAGTGCCACCTCAGGCATCGGCAGTGGCTTTGGCGATGGAGGTAACATTAATATTATCGCCAACTTTGTCGTTAGCGTCCCCAGAGAAAATAGCGACATCACCGCCAACGCCTTCCTCGGAACCGGCGGCAGAATCGAGATTACCACCAACGCCATCTTCGGCTTAAAATTCCGAGAGGAGCTCACCCCCTTCAGCGACATCACCGCCTCCTCCGAATTCGGCACCGACGGCATCTTCATCTTCAACCGCCTCAGTCTTGACGCCACACAAGGATTAATCAACTTACCAGAAATATTACTCGATACCAGCAATGCCGTCGGCAAAGGACACTGTGCACTCATCGACGGCAAAATCGGCGGCGGCAGTTCCTTCATCATCACCGGCAGAGGAGGCTTCCCTCGCAATCCCGATGACCTTTTCAGCAATCACAATCCGATAGTCGAATGGTTAACCCGCCAACCAAACCACCAAACTCAAGCATTCCAACCCAACCCACAACCAACTCCAGATTTTAGATCCTACATTTCTTGTAATGGATTGTAAACAAATATAGAGATTTTCTCCTAATGTTCACGAATGAAGTAAACTCTTCCAAAAGTCCCCGTGGAACCGAAAGGGTAGCATCCTCTGGCAACTCCTGTGGAACCAAAAGCGTAGCATCCTCTGGCTTCCCCCTTATTAAGGGGGACGGGAGGGGGATCAAAGGGGGACGGGAGGGGGATCAAAGGGGGACGGGAGGGGGATCAAAGGGGGACGGGAGGGGGATCAACAAGGGTGCAGGTCAAAGTTGCAGAACATATGAACTATTTACCTCAGAGCAAGCTAAAACATATGGGGGGACTATACCTTAGTACAAATGCTCTGCATAAGTGACCTGCTCCCGGGCGGAAGTCCCTAAAGATGCTTATTACTTATTCAGCAGCCCCTATCTACTTATCTTTCCCCAGAATCGATAGGAATTTCCACCACAAACTCTGTCCCCATCCCTGGGGAAGAAATACACCTGAGCTTTCCACTGTGTTTTTCTTCTACAAGTTGACGAGTAATAGACAAGCCTAATCCTGTACCTTTACCCACTGCTTTCGTAGTGAAAAATGGTTGAAACACCTGCTGTTGTAATTCAGCTGACATCCCTACTCCATTGTCCTTGATCCGAATTACGACCCCAGTCTTATTCTCTAAAAACTCTGTGCGAATGGTAATTTTATTAGGATGAGCTTTGATCTCAGCAAAAGAATGCACCTTATTGGACTCTTCGAGAGCATCAATAGCATTGGCAATCAGATTCATAAATACCTGATTGAGTTGTCCAGGATAGCACTTCACTAAGGGCAGATCTCCATATTCCTTAATAATCTCAATATTAGGGTGTTGGTCGCTCGCTTTCAACCGATGCTGCAAAATCATCAAACTGCTATCAATTCCTTCATGAATATTGAAAGCTACCCGAACTTGGGTATCTGAACGAGCTAAAACCCGCAGGGAAGTACTAATCTCAGAGATCATTTCAGTCCCTTCTCTCATCGTGAGCATGATTTGAGGCAAGTCTTCGAGTAGGAAATCGAGCTCAATCACTACAGCATGATCCTTAATGGTTGCTCCGGGATGATCAAATTCCTTCTGGTAGAGTTGCAAGTGATCAATCAAATTTTTAATGTACTCTTCTGCCAGGTCAAGATTCCCAACCATAAAGGTAAGGGGGTTATTAATTTCGTGAGCTACTCCTGCCACTAACTGACCAAGAGTTGCCATTTTTTCACTGTTAATTAATTGCGCCTGAGCATACTGTAGATTTTGCTGGTTTTCCTGAATTCGTTCTACATACTCTAGTGTTCTATTGATGGTAACTTCTAAATCCTGAAAATCTATGGGCTTGGTGACAAAATCAAAAGCTCCCAGGTTCATTGCTGTTCTAATATTTCTCATATCGCTGTAGGCTGAGAGCACAACTGCCTTCAAGTTGGAGTCTATATTATGAATTTCTCCCAACAGCGTAAGACCATCCATCTCTGGCATATTGATATCAGTGATCACCATTGATATCTGAGGATACTCTCTGAGTTTTTCGAGCGCTTCCACACCATTTTGGGCAAAAATAAATTCCCATTCCTTGGATCTAATCTTTTTTTTGAATTTTAGATTTATCACTCTTTGTAATGGCAACTCATCATCGACAAAGAGAATTGTCATAGTCATCTATTCTCCCTTCCATAGAACCTTTGATTTATCGAAGTCTGCTGCCTACTTGTACTAGAAACTGGTCATAGTTAGTCTGTAGGTTCATTTTAAAGGTATTATCCTTAACTCGCATCCTATGATATGCCAATTTGAGGGCTCTAGTGCAAGAAGGCAGTCCCGAGGAGATGAGGAGATGGGGAGATGGGGGAAAGGAAGAGTTGCCGCTTCCCGTTCCCTTCCAATTGTCCAGCTTAATTTAGCTTTGGGGTTGCTCCAGAGGAGGCATGATGACTTTCTTCGCCAAACCAACAACTTGGAGTCCTCGAATTGCCCACCAAGTGACATCAACTTCCCACCATCGCCGTCCTGCGGGCGCGACATTGGGATGAGCATGGTGATTGTTGTGCCAACCTTCTCCATAAGTCAAGATTGCGGCCCACCAGAGGTTCCGAGAGCCATCGTCTAGGGCAAAAGTTTGATAACCTCGTAGGTGACTTGCAGAATTAATTAACCAGGTGCTGTGCCAGAGTAGCACAGCCCTCGCAAATACACCCCAGATGACAAAAGACCATCCTCCCAGAACATAAAGTAACAGAGCAACGGGAATCTGGAGTAATAAGAAATAGCGGTCAAGCCAGCGATAATATGGATCTCGTACTAAATCAGGTGCAGATTTTTTATAAGATTCGTACTCAAAAAATTGACTTTTTTGATAGAACAGCCATAGCATGTGGCTCCACCAAAACCCCTGCTTTGCTGAGTAAGGATCTTTTTCCTCATCTCCTGGGAAAGCATGGTGAAGACGGTGGTTGGCAACCCAAAAGATTGGTGAACCTTGAAGGGCCAGGCATCCTATCGTAGTCAGAATATATTCTAACCACTGAGGTACCTTAAAACTACGATGGGTTAACAGCCGGTGATATGCTAAACAAATGCCAATGCTGCCGAAGAACCAGTGAAGCAATATGGTCACCCCCAAAGCAGACCAGGAGAAAAACCAAGGAGCAAGCATTGCCACAGCATGAATCGTAGCGAAAAACCCGATACTAACCCAGTTTAGAGTCGGAGCCGATCTGCTTTCCGGGGCAATCGAGAGTGAATTGTTGGTCATAAATTTGCCAAAAGATCGCTATAGTGGAGGTTGAAGTGCAAGTAATACTTGCATGTATTCCCACAGCTTAACAACGTAAACGCAAATATGCAAGTGTAACTTGCATTTCCTCTCCTATGTCTCGAACACGTCCTTCAAGCAGAGCACGTTTGATTAAGGCTGCACTGGAGTTGTTTACTTCTCAAGGAGTAACCGAGACAACTACTCGGCAGATTGCTGAATTGGCACAAGTCAATGAAGTTACGCTGTTTCGACAGTTTGGTAACAAGCAGGGATTAATCTTGGCAGTAATCGAAGACTCTGCTGTGTTTACTCATCTCGGTGAATCCTTAACAGAGCAACTACAGCAGACCAACAATTTGGCTGAGGCTCTTAAACAATATGCCAATGATCGCATACAGGCTCTCGAAAAGATTCCTGGGTTACTACGTTCTGTGGTTGGGGAAGCAGGACGTTACACTATGGAAAATCGTCGAGCCTTAGGACGAGGTGTAACTATAGCTAATCGCGATGTAGCTAGATATCTAGCAACTTTGATTGAGCGTGAGCAGTTGCACCCCTACTTACCCCCTGAAAAATTAGCCAGTTTGCTCAATGGCATGTTATTTGGCTATTTGGTGATTGAACTCACTAGTGAATTTCACCAATTGTGGGACGACCGCGAGGATTTTTTGAATAGTTTAGTAGAATTGTGCTTGCACGGAGCAGTAGTTCAGGAAGAATTAACTGCTGACACTGCTCAAGCTCAAAGAGCAACCCCTCACCCTTGTCAGCCAGGAGTAGCGGATTTACCAGCTTTTGTCGTCAGTTCGATTCTGCAACAAGCAAAACAACAAGGTTTACGAAATTACGCCCTTGCCTATGTCTTGTTTGCAGCGGGTTTATCTCCCCAAGAAATTGTTGCCTTAGAGCGAGGGCATCATATTAGTAATCCCCAGCAACACCTACTGCAAGTCACCCAAGGTGCTGTGCGGCAAGTACCTGTCAATCAGTGGATTATGGGAAAACGCTATGGCTCCTATACTCGCAATCCTCTGAGTCAGTGGCTCAAAAATCGTAAAGATAACCAATCTGCTATATTTATTAATGATGCAGCTCAACCGATGTCAGAACTAGAGTTACGCAGCGCATGGCAGGAATTTACTTCTGGGTTGTTAACCCCCGAAGAGCAACCACTATTGATTGAACAAGCACGGCAAACTTGGTGTGTGGAAATGTTAATGAAGGGAATTGACTTAGAAGATTTGAGTATCTTGAGCGGTTGGGATGCTACTCAATTACAGCCCTATGCTCGTAGAGCCAGGGAAAAAGCTGCCTTAGAGCGAGCCCTGCGTCTGGATCAGAAATCTTGAAGAGCTATAGCGTTTCTTATTGTGTTATCTAAGCTACCCCAGCAATGAGATATTTTTTTATACTGGAACTAGAGTTCTAGAAAACCAGTCCAGTATTCTTAGAAACTCGGTTTCTGGACTGATGCTCTAGTCTTCATCATCTGGATATCATAACAATGGTGATTGACTTTCTTATCTCACTCGCTAAAAATCTAACAAATTAGTTAGATACTGCTTATAATTATTTATATGGTGTTTACCAAAAAACGAAGCCAGGGTCATTCTGCCCCAGTAAGTCGCTTACCTACTGCTGAAACAGTAACCATTTTTGCTAAAGGGGTAGAAATGGTATTTCGCTCTGGAAAGCAGCAGTATCAAGCTCTTAAAGGGATTGATTGGCATGTAAAGAGTGGTGATATCCAGCTATTAATGGGGCCTTCTGGGTCGGGAAAAACCACCCTACTGTCCATCTTAGCTGGACTACTGACACCTACTGCCGGACAAGTTTACTTATTGGGAGAAGAGATTACTAGGATGTCTCGTGCTAAACTAGAGAGGTTTAGACGACACAATATTGGCTTTATTTTCCAGGGTTTCAATTTGTTTCCAGCACTGACAGCAGCAGAGAATGTAGAAGTCGTACTCAATATCAAGGGCATTCGGGGCAAAAAAGCACGATATCAGGCACAAGCACTGTTAGAACAGGTGGGATTAGGTTTACACAGAAATCATAAACCTTGTGATTTGTCGGGAGGACAGAAACAACGGGTAGCGATCGCACGGGCTTTAGCTGGCAATCCCCAACTAATCATGGCAGATGAGCCAACTGCTGCCTTGGATTCCCAGAGTGGCCATAAGGTCATTGAATTATTGTATCAGTTGGCCAAGGAACAAAGCTGCACTGTGCTAGTGGTAACTCACGACCCTCGGATTATTGATGTTGCTGATCAAGTGACTTATTTGGAAGATGGACGGTTGACTAGTCATTAGTCATTAGTCATTGGTCATTGGTCATTGGTACAAACGACAAACGACAAACAACAAACGACAAACGACAAACAACAAACAACAAACGACAAACAACAAACAACAAACAACAAACAACAAACGACAAACAACAAACAACAAACAACAAACAACAAACAACAAACAACAAACAACAAACGACAAACAACAAACAA
>JAAHGR010000216.1:0-2543 GCA_010672425.1 Symploca sp. SIO2E6 | reverse complement strand
ACAAACAACAAACAACAAACGACAAACAACAAACAACAAACAACAAACAACAAACGACAAACAACAAACAACAAACAACAAACAACAAACAACAAACAACAAACAACAAACGACAAACAACAAACAACAAACAACAAACAACAAACAACAAACGACAAACAACAAACGACAAACAACAAACAACAAACAACAAACAACAAACAACAAAATACATCTATCAAAAGTAGTATTTTCCCGCAACTATTTTTAACATTAATTTTAATAACTATATGTTTTTCACCAAATAATTAAGTAAAAATAAAAGTAGATAACAATTAGTCAGATAACTCTATTTAAGAAAAATCAAGATAATCATGAACAATCAACATCCTTGTCTGTACTGCGCACAACCTTTGCTCAGGCACATTTCCCACCAAAGGATTTATTGGTTTTGTAGCCATTGTCACCAAGAGATACCAGATATAGAAAATCTCAGAGAGGCTAAATTAAGTTTACAGGATGTGATTAGTGGCCAGCTGAGGGACTTCCAAATAAAAAAATATCCCATCCCTGTGGAGCAACGGGAAGTAAGACCAGTCCAAAAATTGGCATAATTTCAGGGGGTGCAGGTGTTGAAGCGATCGCAGGCGTTGCAGTATCTTAGGGAAATGGTGACTTCTCACCCACTTCTGAACTCCTAAAACTCCTTACCTTGAAACAATCATGACTGAGTCCATCGGCAAAGTTTATCTGGTAGGGGGTGGCCCAGGAAATGCTGCCTACCTCACCCTCAGAGGTAAAGAATTACTAGATCAAGCAGAAGTATTGGTATATGACAACTTAATAGACCCTCAGTTATTGCAACTAGTACCACCCACTTGTCTGAAGATCCATGTTGGTAAACGGGGTGGACTTCCTTCAACACCCCAAGATGAAATTAACCAGATTTTGGTAGAACAATGTTCCCAAGGCAAGCAGGTAGTGCGACTCAAAAATGGTGACCCGTTTATTTTTGGTCGCTCTAGCTCAGAAATTCAGGCATTAGTTGCTGCTGCATGTCCTTTTGATGTTGTACCAGGAATTTCCTCTGCCTTCGCCACTCCCTTGTTTGCTGGGATTCCCTTAACAGACCCTGTCTGGAGTAGTTGTTTTGCTGTCGTGACGGGTCACGATCCTGTAGAATTAGACTGGGATGCCCTAGCTCGGATTGATACTCTAGCCATTTTGATGGGAGGGCGTCATCTCAGTGAAATCGTCGAGTATTTACAGCAATATGGACGTTCTCCCCAAACACCGATTGCCGTGATTCGCTCTGGGGGACGCCCGCAACAGCAGATTTGGACAGGCACTTTAGCTGATATAGTTGAGCAAACTGCTGGCATTCCCCTTTCCCCAGCGGTGATTGTTATTGGTGAAGTGGTAGAGTTGAGGAACTATTTACAATCTCCTGAAGCACCAGCTAATTGGACAGAATTTATCCCCCAGGGTGGAACAGAAGATATGAACTCAACAACCATCGGTGAGAACCAGGAGAAACCCCCCCTCACAGGCAAAACAATCCTCGTTACTCGCTCAGCTGGACAGTCAAGCCAATTCAGTAATTTGTTGCAAGCAGCAGGTGCAGAAGTGATCGAAATGCCGACTTTAGTTATTAGTCCCCCTTCTAGCTGGGAAGATTTGGATCAAGCGATCGCTAATCTAGCAGACTTTGATTGGCTAATTCTCACCTCCGGCAACGGCGTCAATTACTTTTTTGAACGACTGCTCACCCAAGGTAAAGATACTCGTGCCTTAGCTAGTGTCAAAATTGCTGTAGTGGGGAAGAAAACGGCAACTAGTCTCCAACAGCACAGTTTACAACCAGACTTTATCCCCCCCAACTTTGTCGCCGATTCCCTAATTGAACATTTCCCGGAACCACTAGCGGGCAAAAAAATCCTCTTCCCTCGGGTAGAAACAGGTGGCAGGCAGGTTTTAATCGAAGAATTAACTGCCCAGAATGCGGAAATTATCGAAGTTGCAGCTTATGAATCTGGCTGTCCTGCCCAAATTTCACCCCATGTCCTAGAGGCACTACAACAGCGAGATGTGGACATTCTTACCTTTGCTAGTTCCAAAACCGTGACCAACTTTTACCAACTCTTAGCAAAAGCTCTAACTTTTAACTTGGAACCGACTTCCCCACCCCTAACTGAGTTGTCCAAGGAAGGTGTCCTCCCTCAAGCTATCCAGCTGCAACCTGTATCCCCAGAAAATATCAACTCCCTCCTAGATGGTGTCTGCATTGCCTCTATTGGTCCCCAAACTAGTAAAACCTGCCATCAACTGTTCGGACGAGTGGATGTTGAAGCCCAAGAATACACCTTGGATGGTTTAACTGCAGCAATTGTGGAATGGCTGAGGTGTTAGGTTTGAGGTTTTGGGAACATTTTGCGTCGAGGTAATTACACCAAAGCGAGCAAGATGCTCGCATTACCCCGATCTAATCCAATACTGCTCGGTTAAGAATTGATCCCCCCAACCCCCCTTGAAAAAGGGGGGCTCTTGTTCCCCCCTTACGAAGG
>JAAHGR010000215.1 GCA_010672425.1 Symploca sp. SIO2E6 | reverse complement strand
GGCATACGAGGTGGTCCATGGAGGGTGTTTGGAGTTTAGACGTTGTTGTTGGTTGTCGGTTGTTGGTTGTTGGTTGTTGGTTGTTGGTTGTTGGTTGTTGGTTGTTGGTTGTTGGTTGTTGGTTGTTGGTTGTTGGTTGTTGGCTGTTGGTTGTTGGTTGTTGGTTGTTGGTTGTTGGTTGTTGGTTGTTGGTTGTTGGTTGTTGGTTGTTGGTTGTTGGTTGTTGGTTGTTTGTTGTTTGTTGTTGGTTGTTGGTTGTTGGTTGTTTGTTGTTTGTTGTTTGTTGTTGGTTGTTTGTTGTTGGTTGTTTGTTGTTGGTTGTTGGCTGTTGGTTGTTGGTTGTTGGCTGTTGGTTGTTTGTTGTTGGTTGTTGGTTGTTGGTTGTTTGTTGTTAGCCTAACACCTAGCACCTAACACCTAATAAAACATCTTCCACGGTTGCTAACAGTTCTGGTTCCAGGTAAGGCTTGGTGATATAAGCAGTTGCCCCTAACTCCACAGCGATTAATCGGTGCTTTTCTCCACTGCGGGAAGTAAGGATAACTACTGGAATTGTTTTCAAACTAGGGTCTTGTTGATGGTGTTTGAGAAACTCAAAACCATTCATGCGGGGCATCTCAATATCGCAGAGCACTACCTGAATTTCTTGATGGTTGTGCAATTGCTCCAGTGCTTCATAACCATCCTTAGCTTGCAATACTTGATAACCAACCCTCTCTAAAGTCATTGCCAAAGTTTGGCGTACAGTGATTGAGTCATCTACCAGGAGAACCTTTTTGTTAACTCTTGAAGTCACCTCTGGTTCGGAGGGTATTAATGATACTGTTGCTGAACTTACTTCAGCATCAATAGTCTGGGCTGGCAATTGTTTTATTTGTCTTGTTGGTGGAAGTATATGGGGAGTTGCATCAATAAAAGTTTGCTCTAAAGTCTGTTTACTTTGTTGCTCCCAGAGACGCTGCATTAATACTGTCCCATCGAGTACCAAAGCTAGCTGTCCATCTGCCAGAATGCTACCTCCATAAATATAGCTAGGAGAAGCAATCATTGCTCCCAATGGACGGATCACCAATTCTTGATCCCCAAGCAGTTGGTCTACTTCTAACCCCAAAAGTTTATCCTGACCACGAATAAGAATAATTGGTTTCACCTGTGGTTCCATACCAAAGGCCTGCTTAGAGGGAAGAGTCAGGGATTCCCGAACCGGTGAGTAATAATCCAAAGCGTTAGCTAGTTGGTAAACTGGAATCAGTTGCTCCTCACTACCCTTACCCCACCGGAGTACTTTACCACCTTCCCAGGAACGGATTTGCTGCTCCTGAGGCATCAGGATTTGTTCAACTGTATCAGCTAATAAGGCATAGGTGTGGTTACCTGCGGTGAGTAATAGCAAATTGCTGATAGTTAGACTTAGGGGAATTTGCAGCTTGAAGGTTGTACCTTGGTGAGGTTGAGAATTAATGCTTACTGAACCTTGCAGGGATTGTAACTGGGAACGAACTACATCCAAACCGATCCCTCGTCCCGATAGATCATTGATTTCAGAAGCTGTGGAAAAACCTGGTTCAAACAGTAAATCTGTTAGTTGAGCCTCATTGAGACTGTTAATTCTTGCTGGTGAGTCGATAAATTCTACGCCTCGTTGGCGAATCTTCTCAAAATCTAAACCTTGTCCATCATCCCGGACTTCAATCACTAAGTATCCACCCTGATGGAAAGCATAGATTTCGATTTTACCTTCACTAGGTTTATCTAGTTGTTGTCGCACTTCAGGGGACTCAATGCCATGACTAAAGGCATTACGAACTAAGTGTAGTAGAGGGTCATACAACTGTTGAGCAACCACCTTATCTACTAAAACTTCCTGACCATGAAGTTTGAGTGTCACTGGCTTTTTATGTAAAGTTGACAACTGTCGTAAAACCTGAGGAAAGCGATTGAGGAGTTCCCCTAAGGGTAACATCCTAGCTTCCATCAGTAAATCACGAGTACTAGTCAACAACCGACTTTGTTTTTCCAGGGTTTGGTCAGACTGGGTAGTAAACAGGTCAACAGCATCAGTGGCTTCTGTTAACTGCACAGCATTTTCTAAAATTGACTGAACTAGGAGTTGGGATTCGTTATATTGGTCTAATTCTAGGGAATCAAAGGGATTTTGTTGTTTGTTGTTGGTTGTTTGTTGTTGGTTGTTTGTTGCTTGTTGTTGGTTTTTTGTTGTTTGGGAATTAGTGGGTGTATTGCTGTCCTCCGCGTCTCCGTGTCTCCGCGTCTCCGCGTCTCCGCGTCTCCCCATCTCCACGTCTCCGTGTCTCCGCGTCTCCGCGTCTCCGCATCTTCCGATTTGCCAGTCTTTGGTTTGCTGTTTTTCTGAGACAATAAATAGATGGTCAGACCAATCTTGTAGTTGACCAAGTAGTTGCTGATGTTCTTGGAGACGGTTGAGGAGAGTTTTTACTGCGATCCGCAATTGATCATTCTGTAGGGATTGACGGTTTTGGTTGGTGAGCAATTCCCCAACTGTGTAATTGAGATAGTCTAAATGTTCGACATTGACTCGTACTGTACTGGATTGGCGATTGGATGGGGAGGCTGGGGTTTTAGTTGTTTTCGTTGTTTGAGGTGACTTGGTTTCTGGCTGCTTGCTTACTTCTTTTTCTTTGTTTACTGGAGTTACTACTAACTTTAAGTCATTGGTACTAGGCTCTGTTTTCACACCATTGGAGGGTAAAACATTGGGATTGTCTACCTTGGGTTGCACCGATGAATTATCTCCTAAATGCTTTACCCCTACATCAGATTTTGTTTCTGATTCAGCATCGCTAGTCTCCTCGGTTGTCTCCTCGGTTACTAAAGTTTCCCCCCAGATGCTCTCCAGGAGAGAATCTGTCACTTCCTCCTCTTCTAATTGTGTTTCTATATTCTGAGGTATAACTGGTTCAGCTAGAGATTCTTCCGGTTCGTGAGCAGAAATTTCTTCCGGTGTTATAATTGGTGTAGCCGGAGGTTCTTCGAGTTCATCAGGAAAAATTGCTCCTGTTATCAATGCTTCTTCCGGGATGGTTTCTAGGGATGGTTCAGTAACTTTTTGCGGTAATAATTCACTCCCAACTAAGTCTAAATCAACAGCACTTACTTCCTCAGATTCAGTCAGAGTTGCCGACTCCTGAATATCAATTGGTGTAGCCGGAGATGGGGAAGACGAAGAATCTTCAATCCCCAATTCCCCATTCCCAATTCCCCATTCCCCATTCCCAATCCCCAATTCCCCATTCCCAATCCCCAATTCCCCATTCCCAATCCCCAATTCCCCATTCCCAATTCCCCATTCCCCATTCCCAATTCCCAATTCCCCATTCCCAATCCCCAATTCCCCATTTCCAATCCCCAATTCCCCATTCCCCAATTGTTGTAATATGAGAGAAGGTTGACCTCCCTGAGTGCGATCGCCTTCTAGTACAGCGGCTCTTCCTGCTTGGAAATCAGCGAAAGCGACCTCAGCAATCTGTATCCCTTGTTCAGGATGAGCATTTAAAGCCGCGATCGCAGTTTGAGCAATTGCTCCAAATCCTGGTAAACCCAAAGATTCAGCCAAACCGAGGAAAACTTCTGCTTGAGTTCTGAGGGTATCAGTAACTTCGGTAAGGTCACTTTTAGCCAACACTGCTGACATATCTTCCAACCGTTGGTTAACCCCTACCTCAAAGATAGACTGGGCAATATCAAAGCCTAATTCCGCTGAACTAGGGATGTAAGTTTCCTGGTTAAAACACTCACCCAAATTGTCTTGTAATTGGGCAAAAACCGTAGCAGTGCGGTCGAGGATTTCCGCTTCATTAATTTGCTCCCCCGTAAATTCAGCTGCTAGGCATAGACGTAAACATTCATAACCTTCAAATAGTAAAGCTTCAATTTCCAAATCAATCGATACATCAGGTTGAAGTAAAGCCTTAAAAATATCTTCAAAAGAATGGGATATAGTTTTAATAGTATCTCGGTCTACACTAGCAGCTGCGCCTTTAAGAGTATGAGTATTCCGCATTAAATTGTGGACTTTATTAATCGAATAATCTTCCCGAAGCTCCAGCAAATCTTGTTCGATAACCTGCAATAGTTCCGAAGCTTCTTCTAAAAAAAAGTTGTAGCTTTGTTGTTGGTTGTTTGTCATTTGTTGTTGGTTATTGGTTGTTGGTTGTTGGTTGTTTGTCATTTGTTGTTGGTTATTGGTTGTTGGTTGTTGGTCGTTGGTTGTTGGTTGTTGGTCGTTGGTTGTTGGTCGTTGGTTGTTGGTTATTGGTTGTTGGTTGTTGGTTATTGGTTATTGGTTGTTGGTTATTGGTTGTTGGTTATTGGTTGTTGGTCGTCGCTCGTTGGTCGTTGCTCGTTGGTCGTTGCTCGTTGGTCATTGCTCGTTGGTTTTGTATTTAACAATGTAATTTTTACTCATTTTTTTGTGGTATATTGGTGTATCCACTCTTTTGTGAGGAACACTAACGCCAAACAACAAGCGACAAACAACAAACAACAAACTACAAACGACAAACAACAAACAACAAACAACAAACAACAAACAACAAACAACAAACAACAAACAACAACAAATATGAGATTTCAGGATTTGGATGTATATCGATTATCAGAACAATTAGCAGATGAAATTTGGAAAATAGTTCAATACTGGGAACCTTTAGTTAAAGATACGCTAGGTAAACAGTTAATCCGTTCAGCTGATAGTATCGGTGCAAACATAGCAGAAGGAGTAGGACGAGGTAGCACCCCAGATAATCGAAGATTTGTCAGGATAGCGAGAGGCTCTTTATATGAAACCCAACATTGGCTTAGAAGAGCCTATGCTCGCAACCTATTAAATGTCAAACAGCTAGATACACTCAAACCAATTGTTGATGAATTAGCACCCCGATTAAATTCATACATTAATTCTTTGAATTAGTTATTGGTTGTTGGTTATTGGTTGTTGGTTATTGGTTGTTGGTTATTGGTTGTTGGTTATTGGTTGTTGGTTATTGGTCATTAGTCATTGGTCATTAGTCATTGGTCATTAGTCATTGGTCATTGGTTTTCCGGTAACAAACAACAAACGACAAACAACAAACAACAAACGACAAACAACAAACAACAAACGACAAACAACAAACAACAAACGACAAACAACAAACAACAAACAACCAACAACAAACAACAAACAACCAACAACAAACAACAAACAACAAACAACTAATCAACCTTAAATTTATCCGCACTCACCTGGAGTTTTTGGGACATTGCCAGTAATTCCTTAAAGGAGGAGGAAATATCCGTAGCCTCTGCTGAGGTTTGGTTAGCAATTCCTGCTACCTCAGTCATGGTTTCCGTTACGGATTGGAACTCCTGGGTTTGTGCCTCGGTTGCTTGGGTGATACCCTCGACCAATTGGCTGATTTTCGCTGTAGCTTCAACGATCGCATTGAGGGTTTGGCGGGTATCGTTGACTAAATTGGTACCTTGAGCTACCTGCTGAATACCGGTTTCCATGACTTGGGAAACTTCCGCTGTACCGGCTTGGATTTCCTGTACCAGCTGGGCAATCTCGGTGGTGGCTTCTGCTGACTGACGCGCTAGGGAACGCACTTCATCGGCAACAACGACAAAACCTCGTCCGTATTCACCGGCTCTGGTGGCCTCAATCGAGGCATTGAGAGCCAGGAGTTGGGTTTGAGTGGTAAAGTTGCCAATTAGGTTCACTACCCGGGAAACTTTCTGGGTAGATTCACTCAGGCGCTTGAGGCGCTTACTAGTTTCTGCTACTGTTTCCCGGATGTCCAGAATGCCTTCCACTGTGCGGTTCATGGCGGTATCCCCTTGCTGCACCGTTTGGTTGGCCTGTTGAACCGCAGCTTCTACCTGCTGGGCGTTGGTTGCTACAGCTTCTGTGGAGTTGACCATAGTCTGGATTTGCGCCAAAGCTTGGTTTAGGGACTCAAACTGCTGTTGAGCTTGGCTTGTGAGACCCGCGATCGCTTGGTCGCTCTCTTGGGAAGTTTGGCTAACTTGCCGAGAGGAGTCTTGCACTTGCTTGACAATGCCTCGCAGGCTTTGCAGGGTATTGTTATAGGCGTCGGCAACAGTACCTACTTCATCTTCTGTCACTGGAGCTCGAACAGTGAGGTCTCCATTCAAGGCAGGTCGTACTGCTGTGAGCAATTGTACTACTCCCTGTTGCAGTGCCAGTTTATCAGCTTTCTCCCGTGCCGCCACTTCTTGGAGTTGCTGGGACTGTTGCTGAATTTGTTCAAAGGATTCGGCTTGTTGTAGCACAATCCCTAACTGCCGTGCCATTTGCACCAAAAGGTTGACCTCACTCTTCTCCCAGTCACGGGTTTGGGAATTTTGTTGAGTCACTAGTAAGCCCCAAAGTTGGTTGCCATTGAATATGGGAGCAATGACGTAAGCTTTCACTCCCCACTCCTGTAGTAGTTCCTTGGAGAAGGTTAAATTATCGGCTGTGCGGATGTCCCTCACGGCACTAACTTCATTGAGGCGATAGATACTACCCTGGGTTTCCTGTAAGATGGGATCTGCCACCAGCGCTCCTTCCGTTCCCACCAGTTTTAGGTAGTCGCCGCCCAGATCTTCCATAACAAATTCCCCACTCCAATCGGCATCGAAGCGATAAACTGCCACTCGATCAACTTGGAGAATTTGCCGGAGTTCTTGGGTAGTAGCGCGGAAGAGACCGTCGGTGTTGAAGTTCCGCTGCCGTAAACGCTTCGCAATTCGCTGTCCAATCGTGTCAATGAGATTGATGAAGTTGGTTTCCCGCTCAGCAAGTTTGGTTAATTGCTCAGACTGCTGTTGCACCTGTTTGAGGTACTCTACCTGTTGCAGTGCTGCCCCCATCTGCAAACCAATCTGAGCTAAAGCACTTACCTCTGCTGCTTCCCAGTGGCGCAGTTTACTGTTCTGGTAGGCAGTGAGTAACCCCCACAACTTGTCTCCTTGAAATACTGGCACTACTACATAAGCTTTGGTTTTGAATTGTTCCCAGATTTCAATCTGATTGGGAGAGTAACCATTTTTGTAGATATCATTAACTACTAAAGTTTCCCACTGGCGATACTTACCTTCCTGACTTTCGGGCAAATTGCCATCAGGCCATACTGTCTGGAGTTCGGAGCCCATTATTGGTAGCCAATCACTATTAACTGACTCAGCGACAAACTCTCCACTACCATTGCCATGGAAGCGGTAAACTGCGGTGCGATCGCATTGTAGTAAATACCGCACTTCTTGGGTAGTGGTGCGCAAAGTGGTGGTCATATCCTTGGACTGGAGAAGCCTAGCGATGATTTGAGCTACTTCTTTCTCCCTTTGGGCTGCTTTCGTCATTTGCATCGATTGCCGTTGCAACTGCTCAATGTACTCAGCCTGCTGCAATGCTATCCCCACCTGAGCAGCTATCTGCCTGGTGAAATCAACCTCGATCTCCTCCCACTGACGGGGGCCACTACACTGGTGGACGCAAAGCAAACCCCACAGCTGATCGTTTTTGTTGATCGGCATAACGAGACTGGCTCGCACTTGGAACTGGGAAAGGACTTCAATATGACAATCGAGCAGATTTGCCTCGTAGATATCAGGAACTACCCAAATCCGACCATTTTGATAGAGTTCGCTCATGTTGTCACCAAAGCAATGGTCCTCAACTGGCACCTCTATTGCCGAAGTATAGCTTTTGAGGACACTCTCAGCGACAAATTTTCCTTGAGTAAAGCCAGACTCAGGGTTAAAGCAGTACAAACCTACTCGGTCAGCTTTGAGGAGAGTGCGCATTTCAAAACTCGTTGACTCCAACACCTGAGCCAGGTTTTGGGTTTGGCGAATGTTGTTAATGATTTTGACTGCTCCTCGCTCTAATTCTGCGGCTTTAGCTAACCGTCCAGATTGCGTTTGTAGTTGCTCAACATAATCAGTTTGCTGTAAAGCTACTCCCAGCTGACCAGCAATTTGTCTAGCGAACTCAATCTCAATATCCTCCCACTGACGGGGGCGACTACATTGGTGGATACATAACAATCCCCACAGCTCCGTATTTTTCAGCAAGGGCACAATCAGATTTGCCCGGACTTGCAACATAGAAAGGACTTCAATATGGCAATCGCTCAGACCCTCACTGTAAATATCTGCAACTGCCTGAACTCTTCCTTGAGCATAGTGGGGAGCATACTGTTCACCAAAACAGTGGTCATGGATCTTGATATCCAGTATTGGTTTGTAACCAGCTACCACATCCTCCGCCACCATTTCCCCATCATCAAAGCCGGAGTTAGGGTAAAAGCGAAATACCGCTACTCGGTCAGCTTTAAGTAGCTGTCGGACTTCGATTACTGTTGCCTGGAAAATCGTCTCTCGGTTCAGGGACTGACGGCTGTTGATCAGGTTGACTGCTGCTTTCTCCAAATCTATCGCTTTAGCCAATTGGTTGGAGGTGGTTCGCAGTTGATCGATATATTCCGTTTGCTGCATGGCTGTGCCTAACTGTTGACCAATCCGATTGAGCATCGCAACCTCCGATTCCTCCCAGTGACGAGGACCAGAGTTTTGATAGGCAGCGAACAAACCCCAGAGCTTTTGCCCTAAGAAAATCGGCACGATCATATAAGCTCGGATCTGGAATTGTTCCAAGATATCTATGTGACAGGGAAAGTGACCAGCTTGGTAGATATCATCAACTTTGAAAGCTTCGTTTTTGTTATATCGACCACCTTGATTTTCCTGCAAATAGGTATCTTCCCAAACGGTTTCGATATCAGCGCCCACGAGTACTACCCAGCCTTTGCCTACTGCCTCCGCGACAAACTTACCACTCCAGTCATCATTGAAGCGATAGATAGCTACCCGATCGCATTTCAGATATTGGCGGACGTCTTCTGTCGCCAGCCGGAACATGTTGTCAAGATCCTCTAAATTCTTGCGAATCTTGTCAATGATGCGGTCTGCAGCTCGCTCCGCTGTTACCGTCTTGGTAATCAGCTTCGATTTTACTTGCAGCTGCTCGATATATTCTACTTGTTGCAAAGCGATACCAAACTGTCGGCCAATCCTGGTTACAAAGTTGACCTCTCCAGGTTCCCAGTTACGGGAACTGTTGTTTTGATAAGCAGCAAATAACCCCCACAGCTTTTCCCCTTGGAAAATCGGCACAATTAGATAAGCTTTCGCTTGAAATTGCTCCAACAAGTCAACATAACAATCGGAGAAACCAGCTTGGTAGATATCATTAACAACCAAACTCTCATGTTCGCGATATTGACCCCCCTGGTTTTCTTGCAAATAGCTATCTTCCCAAACTATTGGGTTCTCTAGATCTACCAGCCGCACCCAATCATTGGTCACCGACTCCGCAACAAAAGTGCCACTCCAGTCATCACCGAAGCGATAGACAGCTACGCGATCGCACTTGAGCTGCTGTCGGACTTCTTGGGTAACAGACTGAAAAACACTCCCAGTATCTGAGGTCTTGCGAATCTTTTGGACCATACGGAATGCTAATCGTTCGCTCTGGGCAGCTTGGGTAAGCTGTTCGAGATACTCTGCTTGTTGTAGAGTTGCCAAAAACTGTCGCCCCATCTGAGCCAACATACTGACTTCTGCTACTTGCCAGTGACGGGGTCTGGAGTTTTGGTAAGCGCTGAGTAAACCCCACAGTTTTTCCCCTCGGAAAATTGGTACAGTTGCAAAGGCTTTAGTTTCAAATTGTGCCAAGAACTCAGCTAGATCTTCACAAACATCCTGACTAATGTCATCAACAGCTAAGGTTTCGTAGTGACGATACCGACCTCCCTGGTTCTCTTGTAAGTGATCCGGCTCGATAATTGCTCCTACCAGAGGTACCCAGGTTTGGCTCATGGACTCCACCACATACTCACCACTCCAGTCATCATTGAAGCGATAGACAGCTACGCGATCGCATTTCAGCTGTTGTCGGATGATGCGAGTAATACTTTGCAAAAAGTTGCTAGTACCCGCAGTATTACGCAGCTTATCGAGTAATGTAGCAGCTAGGCGCTCCCCTTCTGCCCTGCGTGCTATCTGCTCAGATTGCAATTGCAGCTGTTCATTGTACTTCAGCTTTTGGAAATTGAGGGAGAATTGACGAGCGATCTGTTTAGCAAAAGCAATTTCTGATGGTTGCCACTCCCTTGAGTCACCGCACTGGTGAATACAGAGCAAGCCCCACAATTGGTCTCCTTTAATTAAGGGTGTTACCAAATTAGCCCGCACCTGAAACTGAGAGAGAATCTCAATGTGACAATCCGGCAACTTAGTCTGGTAAATATCGTTACATGCCCAGTGGCGACCCTGTAAATACAGCTGCGCCATATTCTCACCAAAGCAGTGGTCTACGATCTGAGCAGACAACGCTGAAGTGTAGCCTATTTCAACATCTTCAGCAATAAACTTGCCCTCACCGTGATTAGAATCGGGATCAAACTGAAATACTGCTACTCGGTCAGCATTGAGGAAGCGGCGGACTTCTCTGACAGTAGTTTGAAAGATGGTTGTCCCTTCTGAAGATTGTAAAATACGCTCAACAATTTTGCTCAATAAGCGGTCTCGTTCTGCTTCTTGGGTCAGTTGCTCGGATTTGCTCTGTATCTGGAACAAATAGTCTAATTGTTTGAGGATAGTGCTTATGCGTTCACTGACTATTGATAGTAGGATAGATTCCGCTTCTTGCCAGCGCCGAGGACCGGAATTTTGGTACACTCCTAACAAACCCCAAAGTTGCTCACCATAAAAAATGGGGGCAATCATGTAAGCCCTAGCTTGGTATTTCTCTAGGGCAGCAACATAACAGTCAGAAAAACCAGCAGTATAAATATCATCAACCTGCTTTAACTGCTTAGCTTGGAAATAGCTACCCCCTTGAGTTTAG
>JAAHGR010000214.1 GCA_010672425.1 Symploca sp. SIO2E6 | reverse complement strand
TTCAGGTGCTGTCTGGGAGACGCTAAACAACCCCTTGACTTCATCAAAAAAGCGAGATCCGGTGAACATAATGCCAATTCCCGAAGCCATGACTAATAGCGCCCCACTGGCTATGGTAATTAGCATGATGTTTTTCGGTAGCCTATAGATGATGCGGCTCAACCGACTTTTGTGTAACTGTTCCCTCATATCCTTACTCCTTGCTCCCAGTATGTTCAGAAACCAGGTTTCTAGTGAGGATGACAACTCTTATATCAGCATGTTCCTACAAGAAAACCCGGTTTCTTGACCTATGTTCTGGTATATCTATACTTTTGTCCAATATTAATCAATCTCACTGAATGATACTATGCAGTTAGACCAATAAGATAATTGGGGAGACATGATTCAGGCAATACCGAAATTTGCTATCAAGCCTGGTTACCGTTCCCCATATCCAACCATGTAGGGGCGGGTTCGCTCAATATCTTTCTCTTCAATGAGAACTTAAATAAACCCGCCCCGGCGTCTGGTGAGCTCATCTTGGGTTATACCGGGGCGGGTTTATCTCATTGGCTGGTCGATGTGCTAGATGGCTGGTGAACCCGCCCCTACGGTATTTTATCAATTTATCTCTATTCCTATTCCCCATTCCCCATTCCCCATTCCCCATTCCCAAAAACCAATAACGAATTTACCTCACAAATATGAGAAACTCTATATATGTGCGCACATTTTCCCACTATAAGATAGTAGTAAAAAATCAGCCCAAAGTCAACTCCCTTATGGAGAGCTCCCCAAGAGCGCTTCGCGCCACCAAGTGAATTGAAGAACTCCTATCACAAAGAAAAAGAAACGTCAAACTATCAAAAATCATTACCAGTATAGTGTGTTTACTACATCAAAAAAATTAAGTTTTGCAAACAATGCCAGAATCAGCCAATTTTTTTAGTATCTTAGGGAAGAACCAAAATTATTCCCTGAGGACAATCATTTTCGATAGTCATTTTTCCCCAACAGTAGTAAGCATTTCATCAGCTGTTCGGCATTTTAACCGTGATATCGAGATTGAGAATAAGGGTGTCGGGTGTGAGAAATAGTGGTTTCAACAGGTGTTATCCTACTAAATTTAGATTAATTACTTCCTGGCGATGAACAATGTAGGAGCTTAGGAAGTAATGGATGCAGGGTGAAAGGCCATCAACTTCAAGCGGGACATGCTAGTGAAGATGAGGGAAATGGTGTTAAATCACATCTGGTTAATAGAGAGCACTTACACCTTATTCGCTCTTTAGTAACCTAATGCCGAAGACTTAGTACCTCAGCAAAACCAAAATGTTCTGCCCCTGATAGCTGGTGGTTGGGCGAAAAAAACTATATTAGGATCAAGGAGGTTATCAAAATAACTACATATTAATCCGAGGAGAGATCTGTATCAATCTGAAGATAGATTTGCATCAATACTGAGTATAGATTTGTATCAATCTGAGGGGGTTTTATTGATTGTGTCATAAGAGTAAGTTATACCCAATTTGGGTAGGAAAGACGAACAGTGATTGCTTTATATAAGGGCAAAATATAGATTTTTTGTCATTAATTTTAAAATTTAATGCGAACTACAATGAACCAAATTTCCCATCACTATCCAAATGGAAGTCAGAAACTGCACCCTCTCCTAGGTCAGCAGCTTCACTCAGATCCACAGATACAGTTTGAGTGCCAAATAGGGATTGATTCCCCAGCTTTTCTGAAGCATCACTGCGTATATGACACAGCAATTGTGCCTGCGACTGCCTACTTGGAAATGGCCATAGCGGCAGGAGCCGCTGTCTTCAAAGTTGATAATTTGGTTGTAGAAGACGTTGTTATTCAACGGGCTTTGATTCTGCCAGAAAATGGAGTCCAGACTATCCAGCTTATTTTCACCCCTGAGGGAACCAATGCTGCTTCCTTCCAGATTTTTAGTCTGACAACGGGGGTTGCCAGTCCAAGCAAGGAAAAACGCTCCGGGATGCTCCATGCATCTGGCAAGGTTCTAGTGCTAGAGCCACAGCCAGAAATCTCCCAGAGGGACTTGGCTACCTTACAAACTCAAGAGTTATCTGTTGAAGCTTATTATCAAGACTCTCAAGAGCGAGGCATCGACTATGGTGCTAGCTTTCAAGTGATTGAACAACTCTGGCGTCAGGAAGGAGAAGCTTTAGGTCAAATTCAGCTACCGGAAGCATTGCTCCCAGAGGCGGGAGATTACAAAGTGCATCCGGTGTTATTAGATACCTGCTTTCAGGTTTTATGGGCTGCTTTGCCAGATTCTGCTAAAGGAAAAACTTATCTGCCGGTAGGCTTAGAGCGCCTGAAAGTTCACCGTAGTTTGGATAATCGGTTATGGAGTCAGGCTAAATTACGTCCTATCACAAGCTCAACTCAGCAAATCCTGACTGCTGATCTGAGTCTATTAGATGAGAGTGGGGCTTTGGTCATCGAAATAGAAGGGATCTTGATCGAGGAGGTCTCTCCTGAGATTCTGCTGCGTAGTCTGCAAAAGAAACAACAGCTTGCCGTCACAGCGACATTTACCGCAGAGCCAGTGGAGAAATCCCTGGCCTTTTGGATGCAAGAACTAGATATGCCCTCCCAAATCGAGTTTGCACCCTATGGTCAAGTATTTCAGGAACTGCTTAATCCCACCAGCTTGCTAGCCAGTAATCAAGATGGTGTGAATGTGGTTCTAGTTCGGTTAGACGATTGGGAACAACCAGACAAGCACTTACAACTCAGGGTTGAGCCATCCGAGAAGGAAACTATTATAGCCGACCAACCCAGCCACATTTTGCCCAATCGGCTCGAAGTTGCCCATCTTAATAAATATGAAAGCGAGTATCTGTACCAGGAAATTTTCCTTGATCTAGCTTATTTGAGAAACGGGATTGTCCTGAAGGAGGATGACTATGTGGTGGATATCGGGGCAAATATCGGTCTCTTCTCCCTCTTCATCCAACAAAAATGTCCCAATGCCACCATCTATGCTTTTGAACCGTCTCCTCATGCCTTTCAACGGTTAGAGACTAACACCAAACTCTATTGTAAAAATGCTAATGTTTTTCAATGCGGTCTAGCTGGGGAAAACACCGAAGAAATCTTCACCTTCTACCCCAATTCATCGGTTTTCTCTGGTTTCTTCGCTGATACAGAAGAAGATGAAAAAGCGATTCGAGCAGTGATCCTCAACATGCTCCAACAATATAATTCTTCCCTCAAAGAAGAAGAGTTGGAAAACTGGGCTGACGAGTTGATTGCTGGCAGACTGGAGAGGGAAACCTATAAAGCTCAATTACGTACCCTCTCCAGTGTGATCGAAGAGTGCAACATTGAGCGCATTGATTTGCTCAAACTAGATGCAGAAAAAAGTGAGTTGCCAGTTCTGCAAGGGATTAAAGATCATCACTGGCCGATCATTAAACAAATGGTGGTGGAAGTCCATGACCAAGAAGGTAGCATTATCAGCGAAGTCAAGCGCTTACTCCAAGAAAAAGGGTTTGAACTAATTATTAATGAGGAGAATTTGCTCCACGGTTCAGGTCTTTACAATATCTATGCCACTCGTCCTGCATCCTATGCAAAATCTTCACCGGAAAACGCCCTTTCCAATACTGCCAAGCTAGAGCAAAATGTCAAGGATTTAGCCAATGCTCTCTCTACCTCAGCTCAACGCTCAGCTACTCCTCATCTGGTTTGTATTTGTCCCCCTGCACCTACTGCTGTTGCTGATGCTGAACGCCGCAGCTTCTATCAGCAAATGGAAGACTTTTTAATCACCCAATTGCAGAATGGCAATGGTACTTATTTAGTCAAAACTGCAGAACTGACGGCCAATTACCCAGTAACTGACTACTATGACTCCCATGGAGACGAGTTTGGTCACGTTCCCTATACCCCCGCTTTCTTTACCGCCCTCGGAACTGCGATCGCTCGTAAAATTCATACCATTAAGAGTGCTCCTTACAAGGTGATTGCTCTCGATTGTGATAACACTTTGTGGAAAGGAGTCTGTGGGGAAGATGGTCCTGAAGGGATTGAAATCGATGCCCCTCGCCAAGCACTGCAAGAATTCATGGTGGCACAACGTCAAGCGGGGATGCTCCTGAGTTTGTGCAGCAAGAATCAGGAAGAGGATGTCTGGAAAGTCTTTGAGCACTGTTCAGAGATGCCCCTCAAGCGGGATCAAATTGTCCAATCCCGGATCAATTGGCAACCCAAGTCAGAGAATCTCCAATCCCTAGCCGAGGAGCTGAATCTGGGACTCGATAGCTTTATCTTTGTCGATGACAATCCCATCGAATGCGCAGAAGTCCAGACCAATTGTCCAGGAGTGTTGACACTTCAACTACCATCAGCTGCAGAACAGATCCCCCAGTTTCTCAATCACATTTGGGCTTTCGATCACTTGAAGCTCACCAAAGAAGACGAAAAGCGAGCAGAACTGTATCAGCAGAACCTCCTCCGGGAGCGCTCCCGTAAGGAATCCCTGACATTCGACGATTTCTTGGCAGGCTTAGAGCTCAAGGTTGAGATTGCACCAATGGCAGCTCCTCAACTAGCAAGGGTTTCCCAGTTGACTCAGCGAACCAACCAGTTCAACTTGACAACGATCCGCAGGTCTGAAAGTGAAATTAAACAGCTGTGCGATGGTAATTTTGAATGCCTAGTTACTCAAGTAAGTGATCGCTTTGGGGATTACGGCTTAGTGGGAGTGCTCCTCTTCCAAGCAGTAGACGATGCCCTCAAAGTAGACAGTTTCATGTTAAGCTGTCGAGCCTTAGGTCGGGGCGTCGAACATCAAATGCTCGCTAAACTAGGAGCGATTGCCAAAGAGCGTGGCTTGAGTCAGATCGAGGTTTCCTATGCTCCCACCCAGAAAAATCAACCAGCACTGAATTTTCTCGAGACTGTTGGTGCAGATGTCAAACAACCAGTGGGTGAAGGTTGGTTGTATCAATTCCCGATAGATTTAGCCGCTGAACTCACCTACGAACCCAGTGTTGTGGAAACGGTTGCCAGCTCACCAGCAAAGGCTAAGGGTAAACCTTCACAGGTCAACCGTAAGCAACAAAGCTTAGTAATGAACCGGATCGCCACCGAACTGTACGAGCCGGGAGCAATTCTCCAGGTAATTGAATCCCAACAGCCTGCCGAGTTGCTCAGTACTAATGCACCGACAGTACTACCTCGTAACGAAACAGAACAACAACTCGCAGATTTAATCGCCAAGGTGATCGACAAAGCTGCAACTCAACTAGACGTGGAGTTGCCTTTTAACAAGATTGGACTCGAATCCCTAGATGCGATTCAGCTGCGTAGCCGGGTGAAAACCGAGTTTAGTGTAGACGTACCTATGGTGAAATTCATGGAAGGGCTCAGTATCGCTGGTTTGGCAGAACTAGTAGATCAGCAATCTGGTGACCAACAACCCGAGGTTGTGAGTGATGAGATAGAAGGCGAACTTTGACCAGAGAGATTTTAGATTAAAGATTTTAGATTAAAGATTTTAGATTTACCCTAATCTTTAATCTAAAATCTTTAATTGCTTGACCCACCAAAAGTTTTTATTATGGGCGATTTTCATCAGGAGGTAACAGATGAATGTAGCAGAATTCAATGTAGTTGAATTTATCAAAGACCTCTCTATCCAGGGTGTGGAATTGTGGGTTGATGGTGAAAAACTACGCTATCGTGGCAACAAGGAAGTATTAACTCCTGAAGTATTCAGCGAGTTGAAGCAACATAAGGCAAAAATTTTACAGTTGCTCAAAGAGAGTACCGAGAGTTTTAAAGTCTATCCCCTCTCTCACAATCAGCGCTCTTTGTATTTCTTGAACCAAGCAGCACCAGAAAGCTCAGCTTACAACGCTGCATTTACAGCACGCATCTGCTCCACTGTTGATGTTCCCGCCTTGCAACGTACCTTTGGAGCTCTCCTCAAGCGCCATTCCGGTCTAAGTGTCAATTTTGGGCAGCGAAACGGTATACTCATTCAAGAAGTCAATCAGCATCAAGAAGTCTGCTTTGAGGAAATCGACGCTTCAACCTGGAACTGGGATGAACTGACCCAAAAAGTGGTTGAAGCCTACCAACGTCCCTTCGATCTCGAAACAGATTCTCTGCTAAGGGTGAGTCTGTTTACTCGCTCGGAGCAGGACTATATCCTGTTAATCACCGTCCATCATATTGCCTGTGATGGATGGTCAATTTGGTTGCTGATGGATGACTTGCGGGTATTATATCCAGCACACAAGAATGGCACTGAGGCAGCTCTTACACCCTTTGATGCGTCCTACAGCAACTACGTGCATTGGCAAGCAAAAATGCTAGCGGGTGCTGAAGGGAAACAGCTTGAGGACTACTGGCACAAACAGTTGAGTGGTGATTTACCAGCACTTAATCTGTCAACAGACCGAACCCGACCGCCGAAGCAGACCTATAATGGAGCTTCCCATATCTTCAAGCTGTCGAAGGAACTGACTGCCAAGCTTAGGAAACTAACCAAGGATGAGGGAGTAACTCTTTACACAACTCTCCTGGCAGCCTTTGATGTACTACTTCATCGCTACACTGGTCAGGAAGACATTCTAGTTGGTTCTCCCATGGCTGGCAGGAATCAGACAGAATCCGCGGGACTGGTAGGGGATTTTGCTAGTCCAGTTGTTTTACGAGCAGATCTGTCAGGCAATCCTACGTTCAAAGCACTCTTATCTCAAGTGCGCACTACTGTCTTGGAAGCGATCGCTCATCAAGATTATCCTTTTCCCCTAATAGTGGAGCGATTACAACCTAATCGTGACCCTAGCCGCTCACCGATCTTCCAAGTTTTGTTCGTTTTACAGCAGTTCGGTACCTTAAAGCAATTTGGAGATCTTGTCAAGCTATTAGTACCCGGGGAAACAGAAGTTCAAGTAGATTGGGGAGAGTTATTGCTGGAGCCTTTTGCCATTGGGCAGATGGAAGGTCAGTTTGATTTGACAGTGGAAATGCTGGAAGCCCCTGAATCCCTGGTAGCTAGTTTCAAATACAACACCGATTTATTTGAGGCAGCTACAATTCAACGGATGGCAGGACATTTCGAGACTTTACTCGAAGCAATTGTTGCTCATCCCGAGCAACCAATTGCCCAATTGTCCTTGCTGACAGCAGCAGAGCGCCAACAGATGTTGGTGGAGTGGAACGATACTCAAACGGAATATCCCCACGACAAATGTATCCATCACATCATTGAAGCCCAAGTGGAACAAACTCCAGACGCAGTAGCTGTGGTGTTTCAAGACCAACAACTGACTTACCGAGAGTTGGATTGTCGGGCAAATCAATTAGCACATCACCTACGGGGGTTGTTTGGCAAGGTTAAACCCTCCTTGGGTTCAGCAGCAGAAGTGCTAGTAGGAATCTGTGTAGAGCGTTCCTTAGAGATGGTTGTGGGTTTATTGGGTATTCTCAAAGCCGGTGGTGCTTATGTACCCTTAGACCCTGCCTATCCCCAAGATCGCTTGGCATATATGTTGTCGGATTCCCAGGTGCCAGTGCTGTTAACCCAAAAATCCTTAGTAGCAGGACTGCCTGAGCATCAAGCTCATCTAGTTTGCTTGGATAGCGATTGGGAACTGATCTCCCAAGAGCCAGAACAAAATCCAGTTTTCGAGGTGAAGCCGGAGAATTTAGCCTATGTGATTTACACTTCCGGTTCTACCGGCAAACCTAAGGGTGTTCTTGTCCCTCACCAAGGACTGTGCAATCTCGCACAAGCTCAAATTAGCAGCTTTGAGGTGCGCTCAGATAGCCGTGTACTGCAATTCGCTTCCTTCAGTTTCGACGCTTCGATCTCCGAAGTTGTCATGACCCTTTGTTGTGGAGCTCGACTCTATCTGGAGCAGAAGAGGGCTTTACTTCCAGGACCAGATTTGGTAGAACTATTCCGCAAACATAAGATCAGCCATGTAACCCTCCCTCCTTCAGCCCTAGCGGTTCTGCCCAAAGAAGATTTACCAGACTTGCGGGGGATTGTGGTGGCAGGAGAAGCCTGTTCCCCCGACTTAGTCAAACAATGGTCACAAAATCGCAACTTCTACAACGGCTACGGACCGACAGAAGCCACAGTTTGTGCCACGATCTCGAAATGCAAATGCACCGACAGTGATCGTCCGCCTCCCATTGGTCGTCCGATCGCCAATGCCCAAATTTACCTTTTAGACCGCTACCTCCAACCAGTCCCCATCGGTGTTCCTGGTGAATTGCACATCGGTGGAGCCGGTATCGTCCGGGGCTATCTTAACCGTCCCAAATTGACGGAAGAAAAATTTATTCCCAACCCCTTTAGTAATCAGCCAGGAGCACGCCTCTACAAAAGTGGAGACTTGGCTCGTTACCTCCCCGACGGCAACATTGAATTTCTCGGTCGTATTGATCACCAAGTGAAGATTCGTGGTCACCGTATAGAAATGGGAGAAATTGAAGCTGTACTGGTACAACACCCAGCCGTCGAAGATGCTATAGTTATCACAACCGAAGATACCTCTGGTAACAAAAGTCTTGCAGCTTTTTGCGTTTCTCATCAAGAGCAAGACCTCACGAGTGAATTACGCAACTCCCTCAAGAAGAAACTACCTGATTACATGGTGCCGTCGTACTTGGTGATGTTGGAGGCTTTTCCTCTAACTCCCAATGGTAAGGTAGACCGCCGCGCCCTGCTGCAATTCTTAGCCAAGTCATCCCAGCAAAGGTCAGGAGAACCCATTATTGCTCCCCGAGATGAGTTTGAGATCGGGCTCCAAAATATCTGGCAAAAATTGCTAGGCAAGGAGTCCATCAGTGTCAAGGATAACTTCTTCGAGCTGGGAGGGCATTCTTTACTGGGGGTGTCCCTGTTCAATGACATTGAGCATCAATTTGACAAAAAGCTTCCAGTGTCTACTCTCTTTGAGGCACCAACGATTGAACAGTTAGCTGATCGGCTCCGCCCGTCGGAACAAGCAAAAACCTGGGACTCCCTAGTACCGATTAAGCCCAACGGTTCCAAGCCACCTTTATTTCTGATTCATGATGCCAATGGGGAAACTGTGCTGTACTTGCAGTTAGCTAGTAGTTTGGCTCGAGAACAACCAGTCTATGCCCTACGACCCCATGGTAATGAGGAATGCCCCATGCTCCATACCAGAATTAAGGATATGGTAGCTCACTATATTGACAAGATCCGCTCTGTTCAACCTGAAGGACCCTACATGATCGGTGGCTTGTGTTCCGGAGGAATTTTGTCATTTGAGATCGCCGTGCAACTCCAAGCTCAAGGTCAGAAAGTTGCCCTAGTTGCTCTCATGGATTCCATTGATATTGAAACACCCTTGGATATCGACAAAAAACTTAACAAAGCTCGCTGGCAGCGCTTTGTACAAGCAATACTTGGTCGTTCAACTGCTCAGGAAAACCAGGAGGAATTTCCTGTGGATTCGCCTCCGGCTTCCCCCCCTCCTGTAGCATTAGATACGGGTAAGAGTAAGCTCAATCAATTATTCGAGCGGTTTGGGCAAGCTGCCCAGAAGTTAAGCAATCTGATCACATATGAAATTGATATCAGAATGCTGAAAACCAGGAATCATTTCATGGTCAAGAGGTACAGGTATCACCTGGATAATCATCTTCCTGTTCCCGAATCCCTGGGGGAGCTTTCGATGCGCTTTATCTATGAATTCGCTGAAGCAGAATATGTGCCAAAACAAGTTTATCAGGGAGAATTAACTCTCTTACGAGCCACTGAGGGAGAGGGAGACCAGCGACCAGGAATCAAATATACTAGTGATCCTCTGTTAGGCTGGGGTAAACGGTCAACTAAAGGAGTAAAAGTGTACGATATCCCTGGCGACCATTCAAGTATGCTTCAGGCACCTAACGTCAAGGTCATGGCTGAAAACTTAAATGCCTACATTGATGCTGCTCTTGCAGAAAGGCCATAATCTTAGTAGAGCGAAAACTCGTTGAGATTTTCAGCTCTACCAGATAAACTTAGGTAGGTATTGAAAAACGATGAAAGCACTCTTAGTTGGTTGCACCAAAGATCAAATCGTCGCGGCTCAGCAAGAGCCATTCATCTACAATCAAAAACTACTTCGTAGCCAGCTTGATCTCAAGATCCAGCATGTTCAGGTGGAAACCTTCGCAGACATAAGCGAAGTGTGCAAAACCAATGACTCAGACGTTGTGTTTCTGCTTCCAGACTGGCGTGAAACCGCAGAAAATGCCCAGAAGATCATCAAGACAGTGCGGGAGGATAACCCAAACCGGAAATTAATCTTCGTTGATCCGTTTGCCCAGACAAGCAGCAATTACTTTCATCTTTTGCCTTATGTTGATTGTCTCCTCAAACGGCAACGCATGAAGGACTTGAGTGAATACAAGCAACAATTCATTGGTGGCTCAATGTTTACAGACTTTGTTGCCAAACAGTCAGATTTCGATCTAAATGGTTGGTCAGTTGCTTCCGAGGTGCCTGAAGGTTATGAGGATCGTATTGCTACTGGTTGGAACCTGGGAACTGCTCGTCGTTTTGTCAAAGTATTGCGCCCACCTGTATTCTGGCCTAAGCGCCCAGAAGTAAAAGATATCGATATATTTTGTCGTCTTGCTTTGGGATCACAGCAGAAGAAAGAATGGTACTGCCAATACCGCATCGCTGCCGTGGAAGCACTCAAACCCCTAGAGTCGGACTATAAACTAGCAACAAGCGCACGCTTTAATGAAGAGGGTCTTATCCCTCGTCGCCAATATCTTCGTGAAACTAAGAGCAGTCGAATCGTCTTCAGTCCTTTTGGATGGGGAGAAAACTGTTGGCGCGATTTTGAAGCAGTGTGCTATGACTGTTTATTAGTTAAACCTTCGATGGCTCACATTGATACTCAACCCAATATCTTCATTGAAGGGGAAACA
>JAAHGR010000213.1 GCA_010672425.1 Symploca sp. SIO2E6 | reverse complement strand
TTGGGAATTGGGAATTGGGAATTGGGAATTGGGAATTGGGAATTGGGAATTGGGAATTGGGAATTGGGAATTGGGAATTGGGAATTGGGAATTGGGAATTGGGAATTGGGAATGGTGACAAGTTAAGTATACATGCTCATACCAAATCCGAGTTAATCACCCCCGTTTTCAGCAAACCGCGAAACTTGCTCTGAGACGTTGCATGCAACGTCTCTACAGGGTGGGAATAACGAGGGTAGAATAGGCGGATTTGGTATCAAAGGGCAGGGAGGCTGGGGGAGCAGAGGAAGAGGAATACAATATTGCCTAACACCTAACACTAACACCTAATTATGAGTAGGGGAAAACGAGAATTTCTGGGCTTGCTCCTATCCTTACTTTTGCTGGGCTGTAGGACTTCTACTCCTAATCATCAAACTCCGCCATCTATAAACTTGACAGTTTCAGTAGCGGCGAGTTTACAGGATGCGATGAAAGGGATTGAACCGATTTATCGTGAGCAAAAACCAACGGTGAAGATCACCTATAATTTTGGCTCTTCCGGTTCTTTACAGCAACAGATTGAACAAGGTGCACCGGTTGATATTTTTATTTCAGCCGCACCGAAACAAATGAATGCACTGCAAGCCAAAAATCTGTTACTGGAAGGGACACGCAGGGATTTATGGCACAATCAAGTTGTCTTAGTTGTACCTCAAGGGGCAAAGGGGATTGCTGATTTTCAGGAATTAACAGATGATCAAGTCAAGAAGATCGCCATTGGTGCCCCCGACAGTGTACCGGCTGGACAATATGGAAAAGAGGTGCTAACAGCGCTAAATCTATATGGTTTCCTATCATCAAAATTGGTTTTTGCCAAGGATGTCCGCCAAGTTTTGACTTATGTAGAAACCGGTAATGTGGATGCGGGAATTGTTTATAGTACGGATGCTAAGATTTCCGATAAAGTTCAGGTTGTGGCTACAGCAGCAGCAGAAACTCACTCGCCGATCATTTATCCAGTCGCCGTATTGCAGGAGAGTAAAAATCCAGACGCGGCTCAGGATTTTATCCAGTTTTTATCCAGTGATGCAGCCACAACGGTATTGCAAAATTATGGCTTTAGTGGTTATTAGTTGTTGGTTGTTGGTTGTTGGTTGTTGGTTGTTGGTTGTTTGTCGTTTGTTGTTTGTCGTTTGTCGTTTGTTGTTTGTCGTTTGTCGTTGGTCATTATCCATTCCCAATTCCCAATTCCCAATTCCCAATTCCCAATTCCCAATTCCCAATTCCCAATTCCCAATTATCATGAACCTCTCTCCCCTATGGATTTCCTTAAAAACAGCAACTGTTGCCACTATTTTAGCCTTTTTTGCCGGGATTATGGTGGCAGGCTGGATGTTTGGCTACCAGGGGAAAGGTAAAGGATTAATCGATGGATTGTTTACTTTGCCCTTGGTCTTACCTCCAACAGTAGTTGGCTTCCTATTGCTGCTACTTTTAGGGAAAAATAGTCCTCTAGGACAGCTATTATACCAATGGGGAATTACCCTGATTTTCTCCTGGCCTGCAGCGGTAATTGCGGCAACGGTGGTGGCGTTTCCGTTAATGTATAAAACCGTATTGGGTGCTTTTGAACAAGTTAATCGAGATTTAATTAACTGTGCTCGTACTCTGGGAGCATCGGAGTGGCGCATTTTTTGGGAGGTATTATTACCCTTAGCATGGCCTGGTGCGATCTCGGGAATAATTTTGGCTTTTGCTAGGGCCTTAGGGGAGTTTGGGGCAACCTTAATGCTAGCAGGTAGTATTCCGGGTAAAACCCAAACCATGCCGATCGCAATTTTCTTTGCGGCGGAGGCGGGGAAGATGGATGAGGCATTACTTTGGGTACTAGTGGTAGTAGCAATTTCCCTAATCGCGATCGCGGGAATCAATTATTTATCTAATTCTCCTAATTTAGCTCAAACTCGACTAGTTGCTTATTGGTCATTTTTGATTAATTGTTGGTCATCGATTTTAGGGCGTCGCTTGTACCAACCCCGAACACCGAAACCTCTCTTTCACAACCAAGAAGTCCCATCATTAACCATTACCAATAACCAAGGACTTCTCGTTAACCTACACAAAAAAATCCCTAACTTTACCCTGGAAACTAACTTTGTTGCTCAGGGGAAACCCTTGGGAATTCTGGGTGCATCGGGTTCGGGGAAAAGTATGACCCTGCGTTGTCTAGCAGGGTTAGAAACGCCAAGTCAGGGTCGTATTGTGTTAAATGGACGGGTTTTATTTGATTCAGCACAATCTATTAATCTTCCGAGTCGAGAACGTCGTATTGGTTTTGTCTTTCAAAATTATGCTCTGTTTCCCCAGATGAGAGTAGCACAAAATATCGGGTTTGGGCTGCAAAACTTATCGAAGACAGAACGTCAGCAAAGGGTGTCTCAATATATCGAATTAATGCAGTTGCAGGGATTAGAACGACGTTATCCCCATGAACTTTCTGGTGGACAACAGCAGCGGGTGGCCTTAGCCAGAGCCTTAGCAGTTGAACCGGAAGCATTACTTTTAGATGAACCTCTTTCTGCTTTGGATAATTATCTCAGAAGTCAGATTGAAAAGCTGTTAATCGAGGTTTTCTCTACCTATCAAGGTGTGACCTTATTTGTCACCCATAAGCTAGAAGAAGCCTACCGAGTCTGTGGTAATCTGATTGTTCTCTCCCAGGGACAAGTGATTGCTTCGGGACGCAAAGAAGCTATTTTCGAGCATCCCCCTAACTTTCAAGTCGCACAGCTCACGGAATGTAAAAATTTTTCCCTAGCACAGCCGATTACCGAGCAACAGGTGGAGGCGATCGATTGGGGGTGTAAGTTGCGAGTTGTCGAACCTATTCCTCATCCCCTATTATATATAGGTATCCGCGCTCATCATCTTACCTTTCCCCTAGAACCAGAGGACGAAAATACTTTTCCTTGCTCTTTGGTGACCCTGAGCGAAACTCAACATCGGATGACCCTTTATCTCAAGTTGCACAACTCGACTAATAGGGAGCAGGAGTATCATTTACAAGCGGAGGTGTATAAGGAGAAATGGGCAAATCTCAAGAACCGACCATTTCCCTGGTATGTTCGTTTAGATCCACTACGACTGATGTTAATGGCAGATTAAGCTAAGCACTCTACCGCATTTCTCACAAATTGATTTGAGAAGCTATGTCCAAATCCAAAATCCTCAAGCCAGGGGAACGTTATACCTTCAGCCAATACTTCGACATGAGCTATGCCGTCGAGGATATCTTAGCAGACTTGGATTGCACGATCGCTCGTTCTCCGCTCAACTTGCCCAAAGCTGAACCAGATGTCATTCAAAACAGCTACGAATTTCTGCAGCAATACCTGGGGCGCAACCTTAAATTCGTCAATCCAGTTACAGAGATCTCCCGCCGAGAAGTCTTGATTGCACCAACCCTGATGGAAGTCTGCGCCACAGTGCAGGCAACCTTGAACATCGAATATACCCTCACCGTCAGTGACTGGTTGCGGGGCAATTTAGACTACTACATTCCCACCCCCCGCAACTTTCTGATCATTGAAGCGAAACAGGCGGATCTAGCGAAGGGGTTCACTCAACTGGCAGTGGAGTTGATTGCTTTGGATCAGTGGATTGATGTGTCGGCAGCGGCTCAACCCATTCTTTACGGTGCAGTGACCACCGGGGATATTTGGAAACTGGGACAATATGAGCGATTAATGCACCACATCACAGAAGATCGCACGCTTTACCGTGTTCCTGAAGATTTGGCTCTACTTCTGCAAATTCTTGTGGGAACCTTGCTGTTATCCTGAAGCCCAAGAATGATCGCCCCTTCTCCAAGAATAGAATGTCCCAAACAATGGTAATACAATTTGAGTCGGGTAAAATTGATAAGATTTGGATGAGACTGCCAGTATGAGTTACCGTGAATTTACCTGGTCAAAAGCCAAGCAAGATTTTAACCTTAAGACCATTGAGGGAGAGCGTTTTTTGCCAGAGATACCTGTAGTTGAACCGAGTTCTTTATTACAGGCAATGCTCAAACGAGGCATTCCTTGGGCGATTGCCGTCGGCAACGAAAAAGCTCGCTCTGAAGCGATTATTAACCCTATCTTATTGGAAGTAAAGCAAGTTTTAGGAGGGCAAATCAGCGTTTTTTCAGGAGAAGAGTTCAATGTAGAACCTGAGGTTGGACTCAATGGAACTTGTGACTTTCTTGTAACCCAATCGCCGGAGCAAATTGCAGTGGAAGCTCCTGTTTTGGTAGTGGTGGAAGCGAAAAAGGAAGACCTCAAGCGAGGGATGGGTCAGTGTTTAGCAGAGATGGTGGCAGTACAACGTTTTAATCAGGCGAATCAGCAAGGGATTCCCTGTATCTATGGTAGCGTGACTACGGGAACCGCTTGGAGATTTCTCAAGTTGGAAGACAACACAGTCACTGTGGATTTAATGGATTACCCTGTTCCTCCGGTTGAACAAATACTCAGTATTCTAGTTTGGATTGCAGGTGGATCATAGGTATTAGGTATTAGGTGTTAGGTGTTAGGTGTTAGGTGAGGTTTTTGGGATTTCCCTGGTGACATTGGTGACAAGTTAAGGCTGTATGGCAGTTGTCAAGGGGCTTCTAGCCCACATTCCGCACGACAAAATGTAGTATATAATGTGTCAAAGTAAGACTAAGCAAAAATACGAGCGTGAAGCTACCAATATGTCTTTCCGTTTCTTTGATTGGTTGACACACAACAAAGAGGTGTTTGCTGCTTACAGAGGGAGTTTGGGCTTTATCTGGGCTTGATTTTTGTTTAAGTCCCGTTAACTTGTCACCAATGAACCTAACCTATGTCGCATCTGTGAGCTAGAAATTCCGCCCTCAGAACGTCGTCGTGCTCGTGAGCGCTCGATTAAGGCGATAAATTGTGGGTTAATAGATCAATTGTCCAGAGGCTGAAGCCCTTGGTATATAAACTGTCCCGCCTTAAGTTGGTAGCCAGGCGATCGCAAATGCTGTTGTCTCAATAGTCATCATAATGAAATCGACAACTTAAAATAATGATTTCAGTGTCAGTCACTTTATACACCAGACGATGTTCATCGGTAATGCGCCGTGACCAATACCCTTTTAGTTCATGTTTTAGAGGTTCAGGTTTGCCAAGCCCAGTAAACGGTTGACGAAGTGTATCGCTAATCAGAGTTATGATCTTGCGATGAATTTTCTTATCTTGTGTTGCCCAATCGTTAAACTGTTCAAATGCCTCAGGAGTGAATGTTATATTCCTCATTCCATTCCTCAGGAGTAAAACTGACCAGATTATTCTTCGTTTCTACATTTTCAATAGCACTCATCAGCTGACGACGATTAGCTTCGGTAGATAGCAAATACTCTGTTGTGTCTTGTTCAATCAAGACAATGATTTCAACGACGGTTCCTTCTCGTAGCTCAGATGTTTGAATCTCGATTTTACCGTCTTTGCCAACGATTCCTCGCTGTTTGATACCACTGAGCATAATCGATTCCTTGTTTGCCTGTTCTCTAACAACTCAATTATACTTCATTCAACTTGAGAAACAAGGGAACAGGGAACAGGGAACAGGGAGTAGGGAGCAGGGAGTAGGGAGCAGGGAGTAGGGAGCAGGGAACAGAAAAGATAGTGTTTCTCCTGTTCAATTGGGGGCGCAAAGCGCTCCTTGGGAGCTCTTGAGAAACTAGAAATGGCAACAGGATGGCTGAATCCTTTGATATGACACGTTTGCTAACTTTTTTTTAGGCAAGAAAAACTTTTGTTCCTCCTGCCTCGGAGCCTCCTGCCTCGGAGCCTCCTGCCTTCTAATGCTCATTACTCATTCAGCAAGCCCTAAATAAACCAGGGGGTTCTCTCTAAAACCGAGTTCAATTGGAAATGATTGCCTTGCCGGAGAAAAGCAGATGTTAAGTAAGCGATATCTCCCGCATATTTGGTTGTAATCGGTTCACCACATAATGAGTCAGTAGATCCCCAGTTAAGTTTAGTTAAACTCAAAATCTGTGCAGCTACCGCCCTCAAATCTGGAGGGGAATCAGGTGTTCCATCCGGATACTCTGTTCTTACATTCACTTCAAGCATAACCGGTGTACCAATGGCTTTGCGGTAGGCATTATATCCGGTTGTCGAAAGATATATTTGATTGGAAGATGTAATGACGTAACTACCCCTGCTTAGGCTTCCATCAGTTTCAGCACGGCTATCATAGAGCCTGACATTGTGTTGAGAGTTTATCCAAACAAATGAATATTTACCTTGTGGTCTAACTCGCCTAGCCGCTTCAAGAATTGCTGCTCTCTCTTCCCGTGAAAATTTTTTAGAATAATGAAAATAGATGCTTGGAGTTTCGGATAAGGAAAGCCTATTTAAGGTTTCCTCGATCAGTAAACTAAAATATTTTATTTTTTCACTATAGGGAAAGGTATTAATATTTCCTGAGTAAAACTGCCATTTTCCATACTGGTCAAAAACATTTGCGTATCCCATTAATCGCTCAAAATTACCTCGACTGCTTTGTGTATAGGAAAGACCAATAAAGAAGTCAGCATCAGGTATTGCTCCTGGTAATACCCAAGGAGTGATACCACATTTTGTAACCATATTCAAGGCTAGATTTAGATCTTTCCAGTCAGGACTAAGGAGTGTAGAGGTATCAACCATTTGACAAGGAATGCCCTTCTCCAACAAGAACCTCTTGACCACATAGTATGGAGAATTTTCATCATCAATTGGATAATTTTTTTCAGGTATATGGACGAGAAATATTCTATTCAGATCTTGATTACCAATCCATTCTGGATGTTCAGCAATTAATCTCTTACATTCATCCAAAGTACTCTCAATTGACGCAGGCATAACTACAGAAGAGTATGTAAATCTTGTTCCAAAAGTACGTTCTGAACCACGGTATTTATATTTTCCTGTTTTCAGTCGTTCAATGAGAGCGGACATTTCACTGCGTAAATTTGATATACAGACAGGAACGATGTCAACTACTTTTTCAGTTCTGCTGTAGACTCCAAATTTCGTAATAGCATCACGAATATCTTTGGATTGACGATGGTTGCTAAATTCAACATCTGGTTCTGACACGCTACGAACCTGAAAACCACTAAAAACATTACCTTGTCTATGTAACGGTGTGGGTTCAGATTGTAAATTGCACCAAAACCCATTAACTTTTAAGGGAAATATTTCTTGAGTAAGGTCGATTGCAGTTGTTGTCGTTTTCTCGGCACGAATTCTTGAGGCACTTGGTACTAGAGACAAGCTATACTCTTTTATGGCTCTAGATAAGTCAAATTTAATGTTGTTGCTTTTAAGTAGATATTCAATTTGTTTTTTTGATAAATTTGGTATGACCTTGTTACTAGCAACCTGTACTTCCTGTTTGTAGTCAAACAGATAAATATTAGTCCATTCGTTGTCTAGGGAAATAATTTTACCCAGCTCCCAACCATTCCATTTGACCACTGCTGTTTTGCCAATCAACTCATGGCAGGAAAAATAAGCTAGAATATCTTTAGCAGTTTTGATATTTTTTACCTCTAATCTATAATCAATACATAGATAGTAACTTCTTGAATGTCGGCGTAGTTGAAATATATAGGCAGGATACAACCTAACCCAAGAATCAATTGAAGGTAATGGGATATGCATCCCTTGACGATGAGCTGTTAATCTACTGTACTTGAAGCGATCTATATACCAACTATGATTCGAGAGTGAATCCTTCAAACTAGTCATAATGTCTTGGTAGCGATCAGATACTTCATCTGGGTTAAAAATCTCATCGCTATCAGAAACAAAGGTCAAAGGGAATAGATTGGAAAATTCAGTGGACTCAGAAATCGAAGATAGTCGAAGAGTAGCTTCTCTCTCCTGAGCATTGTTAAATAATATAACTGTTGTCTGAGATTCACTTACCCTATATTCAGGTGCAGGTAAACTTAGGCGCTTCATTTCATCACGCATACGCCTTGTTCCTTCACTAAGTGCCCTAACAAACTCAGCACCGCGCTCATCACGTATCATCTTCAGCCATTCTATAAGCTTTGGATTGCGTGGCGAAGAATTCAGTCGAGTAGTCTCAAGAGAGAATTGTTCAGGAACATCTCTATCTCTTTGCTGAAGTCGTCCCGGATTGCGTACAACAAAAGCATTTCTGTAAGATTCGCATTCAATTGGTAATCTAATAGCATATTCACGGTGAGCTACCGCATTAACAATTGCTTCATCAACTGCGATAAAAGGATATTCTGGTTCCTCGATAAAGCCTCCATCAGGTTTCCTCTTTTGATAAAGCTTGAAGAAGCCTGATTCTCTAAAAAAAGTTCTCAGATCGCGAACTTGCTTTGTAATTGAGCCTGTAAATTTTCTGTCAAATGTTGGTAAACCCCGATTTTCTATATTCTCAACATTGGTTTCAAATCTAAGCAGACGAATATAGGCAGGGGACAGGACTCTTTGAGGATTGGCGGCAAAGAAAAGCAAGCCTGCATTGGTAAAAGTATATCCTGTATCACTTCTATTAACTGCACCTACGTCATAGAGAATCTTTTCATTACTATCATCGTCATAGGAAGCATCTGATAAGTAAGCTTTGCGAAATTCCTCAAAAGCCGACTGATCTAGATCTCTAGCATCATAAATACAGCAATCTGCTTGTTCATAATCTACAACCCCTTTATCTCTACGTAATTGTTCGAGTTGTAGATCACTTAGTTCAATGTTCTGCGAACCTTGCCTTTTCCAGACACGAGGACGATTACCCAAAGTCTGACAAATTCTTCGGGATGTATAAGGAACGTAAACTAGACAGATAAAGTCATTATCACCAGAATCATTAGTACATTCATGAAATTTGGCTTGAGCCGCCTGGTCGGATAATAAGGAGTTAAACCCTGTTAATGTACTTCTTTGATTATCTGATAAGTGGCTAATTCCTTTAACTTCACCCTGGGAGGAAATACCAATAACCAACAAACTTCCTGATTTATTTGTATTCGCAAATGCAGATATGCACTCCTTTATTTGATCCATTACATCTTTTAAATCACCTTTGTGCAGGTGACCCTTTTGTCCAACTCGCCCAGCTTCTTTGCGATCAAAATACTGACCCTCAAACTTTGTATCGTCTGGGACTGTCAGAAAATCCCAGTGTCTTATGGGATGCTCAAAAACGTCTCTGGGGTCAGGCATTGCTCGTTTACAACTTTTATACTGACTCTAGTGTAACGATTAGCGGCCTCTAACAGGATAGATTTTTTCCTGTAATATATGGAATTTGCTATTTTCAGCTCTGTCCTTCGCGAATACTTCTACTTCAATAGCGATCGCGTACCAACCATAATCCCACAAAATACAAACCTTACTGTATCAATCTACCCAATATCAGGATGAAGTCGGCTACCAGCGTAAACCGGGACAAAATTCCGACCACGAATAGATCAATTAAGTCCTGCATCGAATGCCTGCTGTAAGGCATCAGCCTCAGCATGGGTACGACTGATGGGATTTACTCTCAGTGTAATTCGTCTAGGATATTGAGAATTGAGAATTGAGAAGAGCAGCGGAGAAGTCCGACTTCTGGAATATTTGCGATCGCTTTTGGAATCAGTCCAGAAATTGGGTTTCTTGGGAAAAATCCTGCAAACAAGCTAACTTGTACAAAAGTCTAGCGCCAACATTGCCATCCCATTCATCTCCACCATCACCAGGAGCCACTTCACACAGATCAAAGCCAATAATCGTTTTCCCCGCCTTGACTAGCGATCGCAACAAGTAAATTGCTTCATTAAACTCTAAGCCACCGGGTACAGGAGTCCCTGTATTGGGACAATAGGCAGGATTCAAACCGTCGATATCAAAGCTAATATATACTTTATCGGGTAAATGGGAGATGATTTTATCACATTGAGTAGCCCAAGGGATGCCTTCGTAAGTATTGGTTTTGAGCTGCCAGTCATCAAACATGACAATTCGCTCATCGTTCTGTACTATTGCCATTTCTGCTTCACAGACATCTCGGATGCCAACCTGAACTAAGCGACTAATTTGAGGTAGCTTGAGAGCATTGTCCATGATCGAGGCATGGGAATAGGTAAATCCCTCGTAGGCTTGCCGTAGATCTGCATGGGCATCAATCTGTAAAATACCATAGTCTGCGTACCGTTGTGCTAGGGCTTGCATTAACCCTAGAGGAACACTATGATCTCCACCAACGATTCCCACTAGCTTGCCTTGCTCTAATAGTTCCCATGCTTGAGTGTAAACCCAATGGTTGAGAGTAGCCGAGGCTTGATTAACCGTTGCTAACTGCTGAGCGATCGCTTGATCATTAACTTTACCACCACTTTCCAAATGCTCAATAATTAGTTTAGCGATCGCTCGCATAGCCCGATTTTGGTCTTGGATATCCGAGTTAATGGATATAGTGCCGCACTTTGTTTGCCAAGCTTGGGGTAGATCAAAGTCGTACCAATCTAACTGTACCGAAGCATCTAAGATCGCTTGAGGACCATTGGCTGTCCCTTCTCGGTAAGAGGTAGTGACATCCCAAGGTACAGGCAACAGAACAATTGTAGCTTCTTCAACCTCATAGGGAAAGCCAAAGAAGCAGCCATTGGGCACAGTAATCTCATTAGGATTAAAAGCTTGATTGATACCAATGTGCATTTTGGGGAATGGGGAATTGGGGATTGGGGATTGGGGATTGGGAATTGGGAATTGGGGATTGGGAATTGGGATGAAATTCTGTATCTGCGATCAGCTTTGTTGGTGTTGTAGGCGATCGTGACAGTCCCCTACTGCACATCTATTTATAATAAACTACCAGCCCTTACTTCGTTGAAGGGCTGGTTTTTGCATCCAACCCAGTAAGTCCTGATTTTTGGCGCTTCTTCTGCCCTAGTTGCTTCTGACTTCCAGCAAACTTACGTTTACTGGTATCA
>JAAHGR010000212.1 GCA_010672425.1 Symploca sp. SIO2E6 | reverse complement strand
ATCCAGCCGGAGGACTGACCCCAGCTAATCCAATTTACCGAGAAGTCTTACCAAGGGTATTAGCCAGTGGACCTCAGGATAGTTTGCCTATGATTCACCCTAGTTGGTTAACTCCTGAAGGGAAACTCGATCCAGAACAACTATTAGAAGCATTTCTTACCTTTTGGCGACAACATGGGGAACCATTACTCAAAAGTGCTCCCTACCATGAAATTGCACCCCATTTAGTACTGATGGCCTTTTTGCATCGGGTGGTGAATGGGGGTGGCACATTGGAGCGGGAATATGCTATTGGTAGCGATCGCATGGATCTGTGTCTGCGCTACGGGGATGTTACCTTAGCCATGGAGTTGAAGGTCTGGCGCGAGGGACGTCCTGATCCCATCAAAGCTGGACTAGAACAGTTGGGAGGCTACCTAGCTGGATTGGGGGTAGCTCGGGGGTGGTTGGTGATTTTTGACCACCGTCAGGGATTGCCACCGATTGCAGAGCGCACCACTACGGAATCGGCTATGACACCGAACGATCGCCCTGTAGTCGTGATTCGAGGGTGAGGTGAAATAGGTGCAGTAGATGATTGACTTTGCCGTTATTGTGTGATATTATTACTTCGTAATAGGCAAACCATTTAGGCAATGAAAACTCTTCTTCCTCCTGCCTCGGAGCCTCCTGCCTCCTGCCTTAAGAAAGCTCATTACTTATTCAGCAGACCCTAAGTAATGTGGAACAGGCTTCTAGCCTGTACTAAGCTCTTTACTGGCAAGATGCCAGTTCCACGGTACCCACCATTCGGTGATTACCCAATTACCAAATAGTTGCCAAATCCAAGACAAAACCCGGTAAAATATTCTCTCCCGATACCGTCTGGGGATTGTCTAAGATTTCTACCTCTTGCTGAGGACGATAAATTTCAACCTGCCGCTTTTTCCGATTGATTAACCAGCCCAGCTTTGCCCCGTTTGCTATATATTCTGCCATCTTTTTCCGCGTTTGTGCTAAAGTGTCGCTAGGTGACATCAGTTCTACAACAAAATCTGGGCATAAAGGTACAAATCCATCTTGTTCTTCGGCAGTCAAAGCATTCCAGCGTGACCGTTTTACCCAAGAAGAGTCGGGAGCGCGTTTTGCTCCATTGGGAAGTTCAAAACCTCCATTAGAATCAAAGACTTTACCCGGATTTGTCTGGCGATTCCAAGCTCTTAATTGAAAATTTAAATCAGAATTGCGCTCGCTAGTACTTCCTCCAGTAGGGGACATAATAATTAATTCTCCGGTAGCAGTTGTTTCAAACCTTAAATCGTCGTTATTGTGGCAGAGTTGCCAAAACTGTTCGTCGGTTAGATCGACTTTGAGTTCTAGTCTTGGAGGTAAAGAAATTGTTGGTGTTTCCATGATCTTTCTTTGTGCTCTTTGTGTCTTTGTGGTGAATGATCCTTATGCTCTTACAGGCGCACACCTATTCCATATTCATTTAATTGAGTCGCTTGGATATATAGTTAGTCAACCCACTCACCAGCGCACCTGCCATGAGAATCCCAATTGCGGGAGTGAAGACAGGCTCCCAGAGACGATACCAGAGGTCAAACCCTAGGGAAATACCAACCGAGCGACCAAAAAGTGCGATCGCAAACCAAAAAAAGCTCAACAAAACCAGAAAAACATCTACTATTAATATCTGATTGAGCCAACGGATTAGTCGTTCTTTCATTATAACTCCTAGAATTGCTATATTATATCAAGTTTGGTCATTGGTCATTTGTTGTTTATAGAATAGGTGTAGACCTGTAAGGTATAAATTGGTATTTTTGACTTCAAAAAACAGGTTAGCAAATGTAGGTTGGGTGGCTCCAAGCGACCCCCAACCTAATTTCCTAATCCCCAATTCCCAATTCCCAATTCCCAATTCCCAATTCCCAATTCCCAATCCCCAATTCCCAATTCTAAATCCTTGCCGCAATGATACAAGTGTTGATCTCGGCATCGGTTTTGATGGCTTGGGCATTAATATGAGTTGGACTGGCTCGATAACCCATAGCTTGTAAAACTTGAATGAGATGCGATCGCTTGGGTATATCCATCTTACCTCGGCGTCCAATTTCTCCTAAAGTATAGAAGTAGGGGGGAAGGTCTGCTTCTGCTGCCATAATAGTTAGCAACTGTACCCGCTTTAACCAATGCCACTCTTGGGCTAAGGATAGCATACGGGTTAACTGCTGGGTTTCATGCAATGGGCCTAACCACAAGGGGCCACTAATAACTAGAGGTTGTTGATCCCAAGAGCAACTCACTCGTCCTAGCTGATGCCAACTAATAGTTTGATAATTGCCGCAGTGGTGACAGTAACCAAGGAAACCGTAGTTATGGGTTGTTAAAGACTGACTAGGCATCACCCGCAACATCACTCGATAGGTTTGTCCTGTAAATAGAGAAAAAACTGGCTTAACTCCCAATCCCTGGTTTGCTGCTTGTTGTTGTAGAGTGCCAATCAACAGCCGCAGTGCTTGCTCATGAGCAGCGGGATGAGAACGAGCATAAGCACCATAAACCTTTAAACTGTTTTCTGGTAAGTGACCCGTTGCGGTGCGTCCATCAGTACTGGTTAGATACAGAAGTCCGCCGATTTTTGTCCCCCAAAGGCTAGTACTCAAATAGGGGTTGGGAGAACCGAAGCAATCTACATCGACTAAATCGTAGTAGTCTTGACGAATGTGACAGTCGAAGAATACCCGATTAGCATTAAGATGGGTTACCTGACAACATCCCGCTGCTACAGCCTCTCTTAAATTTTGCTGTAGAATAGAGCTAATTTCTGGGTTAGCTTCATTTGCCCAAACCCAATCAGCCTGACTCTCCAGCCAGTAGCGTAGAGAGCGCACGCCGCAACCAGTCATGGCGTCTAGTACTCTCAAGCAACCTGTGTCAGACTGGTAAATAGCAGCAGATAATATTGCTAAATCCCTGGCAACCTGGCTAGCTTGACGATAGAAGGCACTACCAACTATAAATCTCGCTCTACCCTCACCGACCAAATCAATTGAGATCTTCTCCTCCTTGAGCTTAAAACTCAAATGGTTAAATTTTTAATTAACTATTTGCCGTTTAACCATTTAACAATTTAACAATGGTAAAATGAAATACAATAGATATCTTAAATCGAAGATGCAAAATGAAGCAGCAGTGGTAAAACCAATTCGCTCACTAGAAGATGCCCTGGATCAATGTCAGAGGCTGGGGATGCGTCTGAGCCGCCAACGTCGCTTCATTCTGGAATTGCTCTGGCAAGCGCAAGAGCACCTCTGTGCGCGAGAAATTTATGACCGATTGAATCAACAAGGTAAAGCCATTGGTCATACTTCGGTATATCAGAACTTAGAAGCGCTCTCTAGTCAAGGTATTATCGAATGTATTGAGCGCTCGGATGGACGATTGTATGGCAATATTAGTGATACTCATAGCCATGTTAACTGCCTGGATACAGACCAGATTATTGATGTTTATGTCAAACTGCCCCAAGATTTGCTAGAGCAAATTGAGCAACGAACCGGTGTACAGATTACGGAGTATAGAATAGACTTCTACGGTTACCGGAAAGAGCAATCTGGGGACAGGTCTGCTTGAGCACCACAAGAGTATTATTGGAATGAGGTAGGTTAGGGGAATTGAAATCTATAGCTCAAAAACAAATAATTCCAGCAAGTATAGTAGCAGTATTGAGTGTAGCAACTGTCGGTTGGCTCAGTCTAGCCGCGATCGCGCCTCAAGGGGCCCAAGCCTATACTGCGCGGATCGAAGTGTCCCTAACTCGCCAGTCCTCAGAAAGTTACGAAAACTTGCTGCGCCGCGCCGAAGCAGTTGCCAGGGCCGCCGCACAACGTGGCTTTGATGGGGATATTTTGGTGACAGAAGTGTCGGTGACGATTACTGGACAAAACGCAGGTGCGATCGCACCCATTTTATTATTAGAAGTGAGTCGTTCTAACTGGAAACGCCGTCCCGATCCCCAGTTGTGGGCAACCTACTTTCCCAACACCAAGTTTTTACTAGGATTTGCGGAGTTTGACACGGAAGCAGAAACTCCCTCAGCATCACCATCTCCAGAGCCACCATCACCTCCAGCAGCAGCTCCTCCTCCATCAGACTCACCATCTACCCCAGAATCACCCTCTCCCCCAGAATCACCCTCTCAGGAAGATGATCCTGGTTTTCGCGATGATTAATTATTGGTCATTTGTCATTTGTCCTTTGTTCTCTGTAATGATAAGGTAAGCATTTTGAATTTTGAATTTTGATGAAAACCTATTACTTAATTATTATTGGAACCTTTTTTATCTCAGCACTTGCCGGTGCCAGTCTCGCTACAATTTGGCGTCACAATCTGTCCCAGGAAAAGTCACCAATAGAGGAGAGTCCCCTAGAGACTCAATCGCTTCCAGAAACCAAAGATCATACTTCTACTGTTGCGGCTACTAATCCAGCTCAAGTAAAGCCAAACCAGGCTACAAATGAAGCTAAACCATCACTAGAAGCCCAGAAAGAGCAGCTCGATCAACTACTGGCTCAGTCTCTAGATTTACCCGATGAAGTCAAACCAGGTAGTGGGTTTGCTCAATTTCGTCAACGTTTGCGGCAAGCTGTACAACAGCGGGATGTCCAATTCCTTACCTCAATTCTACCTCCTGAGCAGATGGAGATTAGTGGGAAAGTCATCCCGATGGCTTCTCTCAATCTGAAGGATACCAATAACTATTTTTGGGGTTTGCTGGAAAAAACCCTTCAAGTTGGTTGTTTCCCATTAACTAACGAGGGTCACCCCCAAGTAGACCCCAACACTGGTATTTGGGTGTGTAACAATGTAGCACGAGAGTTTGCTCGTCGCTATCCCTACCCAGAAAAACAATTAGGAAGTGAATACGCCTTAGATTATGTAGTGGTTGTGGGGAAAAACATTAACCTGCGCTCGCAACCTGACACCAAAAGCAAAGTCATCGATTCTGTCTCCAACCAAGTTATTAAAGTTAATCGCCGGGTTTTAGCTCAACAAGCACAGAAAGATGGGAATTTAGATCCTATCCGAGGCTGGACTCCAGTAATTCTTCCCGATAATCAGCAAGGCAATGTTTACAACCGTTTTGCTTACTCTCCCGTAGCTAACCGTGCCGTTTTCGGTAAAGTTAATGGCAAGTGGCAGTTACTGTATATGCCAGGGGGGAGTTAGGTGTTAGTTGTTAGGTGTTAGTTGTTAGGTGTTAGGGGAATGGGGAATGGGGAATGGGGAATTGGTTCACTATAATTGGCTGTACTTCACTGATGTGAGAACTGCTGTGCTTGGTGTGGTTTAATTCCTAAATATCAGTAGCAACTAGCTAACCTATCTCAACAAGTTCCGTGGAGCGATCGCTAACTTGTGATTAGGGGCGGAAAGCCTTTATAGGTGCACACCTATTCCATTATTAATAATATTAGCAAAAAACAAAGAAAAACGCAACCAAAACCAAGATCCCCGACTTCTTCTTCGGATTTATTAAGCTAATCACCGGTTCAATAGAGAACTCGGGGATCTGTCTACAGGCGAGCCATAAACCTGTGCGATTGATTGACTCAGCTGATTTGTTCTAGTAGTACCTCATTAATAACTGTTTGATAGCCAATGCCTCTCTTTTGGGCTTCTGCTTTCGCCCAGGCTAGAGCTTTCGGGTGAAGTCTGATCGAAATTGCTTCATATTTCTCCTCTTCATTTTTGATCGGTCTACCTCGCTTTCTCAACTCCATGCCAAACTGCTCAGAAATCGCTGCTCTGAATTTCTGATTTTCTTCAGGTGTGACTCGCCTCGCCCTCTCGAAAGGGAACTCAGATTCCTTCTTCATATCTTCTACATTCTCTTTTTGTCGCTTTTCTCGCACTAATTATCCGAATCTGATCACCGCGCATAGTAAAAACAACCACAATCATTGAGCCATTTTCCGCTTCTCCAATTGCCCATTCTCTTTCTTCTACCTCGGAATGCTTGGTGTCTTCCGTAAACTGGAGATAGGGATCGGCAAAAACTGTCACGGCTTCCTCAAATGAAATGCCATGCTTAATAAAATTGGACTCAGCTTTGTTGTCATCCCACTCAAAGTGCATTTATTTTAGTATATACCAAAAATCTGCCTACAGGCGATCAGCTTTGCTGCTGCCGGAGGCAATCGCAACCAAGCTTAAGATCCCCGACTTCTTCCGGTTTATCAAGCTAACTACCGGTTTCAATAAAGAAGTCGGGGATCTGTCTACAGGTAATCGCAAGAAAACCGCTATAGATGTCACAATTACTCTGCTACTGGCACTGGAAATTGATTGTCAGCTTGATAAGCAGCAAAATGTTGTTTGAAATACTTCCAAGATGTCATATTTTCCTGGTCTAATTGGGATTTTGGTGCATCCTTATACAAAGGAACACGATTATTTATTTCATCTTGTAGTAGCTGGGGTAAGTCATGAAAACTGTTAACTTTGAGACCACTAGTACTATAAATCAGTTGACCAGCCTTATTGCCCATCTTCATCCAGGGTACCCAGGGTCCAATTCTATCCCAACTCAGAATCATTTCAGAAATGGAAGTTTGCTCCGGATCGAGCAAATCTTTGGTTGGTACTGTCAGTTTAAATAACTCGGTAGCTTGATAAGTGGGGTGGGGACTGTACTCGATAAATCTGTCATCTTCTGCTAGGGGATTGGGGTAATTGGAAAATAAATCAAACGAAAAAGTGGTGTTCTCACCCTCCACTCTTGCTGGTACCGTCCCGGCAAAACGACCCTGGACTGGGTTATTGGCAACATGCATTACTGGGAGTATCTCTCCAGTCCAAGGATTTTCCCATTTGTGGAGAATCTCACCGGTGATGGGATCTAGATAGTAATTTAGTTCCCTTGAGGTGAAATCCCAACTATTATCTTCGTTGGCAATACACCTACTAACACTCATGCCCAGAATCTTGAACAGACGCTTTTTCGGTTCATTGGGTATAAAAGCGTAGATGGAACCACTCCAGATGATAAAGGTTGGTGTGGCATCTAATGAACTACGTACCTTTACCCAGTACTTGGCATCAAATTCCTCAATTGAAGTAACCATATAGAATTTAGAATTTAGAATGAAGAAGGTCGAATTGGGAATTGGGAATTGGGAATTGGAATGATTTGCTTATCTATTTAAGTAACTTGTAACTTTAGATAATAATGTGTATCTTGCTACAAAACTATTCATGATTTTTCCTTATATCTTTGATTAGAAAAAGATTGTGGAACACATGTTATTAGCCCAAGGCTAACACTGGAAAAATAGTATGTCAAATTTTGTTAGCTATCTCGACGGCAAGTGGGAAATCCCTAAAACCTCACCTAACACCTAACACCTAACACCTATTCCTCTGGGGTGGTGGAAGAATTTCCTGGAGTCGAAAACTGCTGTAGGTACAAGTCAACTTGTCTGACTCTCTCACCATTGTCTTCAGCAATAAATAAAGTCCTTGCCCTCCGCAAAACTGCGATCGCTTGGCGCCTTTCTCCAGACTTCCCTAACAAGATACCTAGATTGTAAAACCCTTCCGATAAGTTAGGGTCAAGGCGAAGTGCTTTGCGATATTGAGCGATCGCTTCTTCATCCCGCTCTAACTTTTGTAGGGCTAATCCTAAATAATAGTAGCTCAAGGCATTATCCTTCTCAAGAGCTACTGCCGATTGGAGAGCCGTAACTGCTTCCTCGTAGTCCTCCTCCTTGAATTTGACTATTCCTAGTTCTCGATAAGCATCCCCATTATTAGGTTGGAGTCGGGTGACCCAATCAAAGCGATTACTTGCTTCCCCTAAATCCCCTTCTTCGGCAAAAATGAGACCTAATTGGTAATGAGCCGGAGCATATTCATCGTCAACTCTGGTTGCTTGGAAAAAGGATTCCTTAGCTTCCTCTTGTCTATCTTCCTCTACGAGTAATATTCCCAACTGATAGTGAGCTTCCACTAGTTCCGGATTCAGGAGAACCACTTGTTGGAGAGCCCCAATCGCCTCTTCTGACTTGCCTTGCTTCACCAACAGTAGTGCCAAATTATACTGAGCTGTAGCATTATTAGGATTGAGGCGAACCGCTTCTTGGTACTGAGCACTAGCTTGCTGATCATTCCCCTGAGCCTCAAAGGCTAAACCCAAGTTGTAGCGAGCCGTTTCAAAATTAGGATTGAGTGCAATTGCTCGTTGATAAGCTTTAATTGCCTCCTCTGGTCGGTCTTGCTGATACAATGCCAAACCAAGGTTATAGTAAGCCTCTGGTAGATTCGGTTGCAGTCGGATAGCCTGTATATATTGTTGCTCTGCCTGCTTGGGAGCACCTTGTCCTAGGAGAGAATTACCCAACAGATAATGAGCCATAGCGATCGAAGAGTCAAACTCCAAGGCTTTACGAAAAGCTTGTTCCGCCCCTAGTAATTCACGGCGATTATACAACCTGATGCCCTGTTGAAAGTACCTAGCAGCATCAAGATTCTCCGTGTACAAACCATCAATCACCTGCTTGGTTAGTTGAGGTTCTGGCAATTCACCAGCATTAGCGTAATCAGCAGTAGTCAAACTGCAACTAATCAGGACAGCTGCCAACAGGGAGAGTTTTTTGTCTTGTTTTAACATTGTTGTTTGTTGTTTGTTGTTTGTTGTTTGTTGTTTGGGAATTGGGAATTGGGAATTGGGTATTGGGTATTGGGAATTGGGTATTGGGAATTGGGAATTGGGTATTGGGAATTGGGTATTGGGAATTGGGTATTGGGAATTGGGTATTGGGAATTGGGAATTGGGTATTGGGAATTGGGAATTGGGAATTGGGAATTGGGTATTGGGTATTGGGAATTGGGTATTGGGAATTGGGTATTGGGTATTGGGAATTGGGTATTGAGAGAAGTCTTTTGCTGCCTTGCAGCCTTCTGCCTTGCAGCCTCCTGCCTCCTGCCTCCTGCCTTGCAGCCTCCTGCCTCCTGCCTCCTGCCTCCTGCCTCCTGCCTTGCAGCCTTGCAGCCCTCTGCCTTGCAGCCTCCTGCCTCCTGCCTCCTGCCTTGCAGCCTCCTACCTTCAACTAGCTTTTGGCAAAATCAGCATGGCATCACCAAAGGAGTAAAAGCGATATTGATGAGCGATCGCTTCTTGGTATAAATTGAGCAAACGCTGGCGTCCGATCATCGCACTGACTAACATTAATAGACTAGAGCGGGGTAAGTGGAAGTTGGTAATCAATCCTTCCACCACCTGCCACCGGTAACCTGGATAGATGAACAACTCTGTTGTGCCACAATAGGATTGTAATTTCCCATCAACCACAGCTCCTTCTAAAGCTCTTACCACTGTTGTACCCACCGCAATTATACGACCTCCTGATTGTTTCGTTTCCCGAATCTTGTCCACGGTTAACTGGGGTACTTCTAGCCATTCTCTGTGCATTTGGTGCTCTGTAACATTTTCTACCTCCACTGGTCTAAATGTACCCACCCCGACGTGAAGGGTAACATCGGCTTGGCCAATACCTCTAGCCTTACACTTTTCTAGTAGTTCTTCGGTAAAATGTAGTCCGGCAGTAGGAGCCGCGATCGCACCAGGGGTTTGAGCATAGACTGTCTGATATTGTTCCGGTGTCGCTTGGGTATCTGTAATGTAGGGAGGCAGGGGTATTTGACCATATTTACCTAAGATAGTATTTAATGATATCCCAACTGGGAGCTCAAATTGTAAGAGACGCCCACTAGTCGCCTCATCTCTGGCTAGAACTTTGGCTTTGAGATGAGGTATGGGGGATTTCCCCCAATTCCTCTCCTGCTCAGGGTAGGGATCATTACTAGGGGAGCCCGATTTACTCCAATTCTGCTCCCTCTTCTCCCCAAACCAAATTTCTGCCCCTGGTTGGAGACGCCTTCCTGGTTTAACTAGAGCCAACCAACAGTTATCCTCTCGCTCTTCCAAAAGCAATACCTCTACTGGAGCCCCTGTTGATTTGTGTCCATAGAGTCTAGCCGGGAGCACACGAGTATTATTCAGCACCAATAGATCTCCCGGTTGCAGCAGCTGAGGTAAATCACGGAAGATCTGGTGAGAGTGACGATTAGCTGAGGCTACCACTAGTAGCCGCGAACCATCTCTTGGGGAGAGAGGAGTTTGAGCAATCTGCTCTGACGGCAGCTCATAGTCATAGCTAGAGAGCAATACGTCTATATCATCCCCCCTAAAAGTTTCTAGAGGCATACAAAAGTCATCCAAGTTTTGAAACTGAGCATCCACTCCCCATTCTTCATTCTCCATTCTTCATTCTCCATTCTCCATTCTCCATTCTCCATTCTCCATTCTCCATTCTCCATTCCCCATTCTTCATTCTCCATTCCCCATTCTCCATTCTCCATTCCCCATTCTCCATTCCCCATTCCCCATTCCCCATTCCCCATTCCCTATTCCCCATTCCCCATTCCCTATTCCCTATTCCCCATTCCCTATTCCCCATTCCCTACCCTCTATAATTGGGTAGAATCCCCTATGATACATCGGGTACTTTTCCCCTAGCCATATGCAGTACTTATTAGTCACAATAAAGGTATAGCGCTTCCTTGGACTGATTAGCCAAGAATTTCTATGGATTACCTTTACTTCCTAGCAAATGCCAGCCTGACCCTGCGAGTAGTTGAATATTTGAAATCAACGCCACAATTGCCCGTGCAATTTATGACGGTAATTCATCAGATTGACGGTTGGGTAGTGAAAGTTAAGATGAACCGTCCCCTGAGTCCTCATCAGCATGGCGACTTTAGGGCGTTTATGAGCGAATTGGGAATCCCTTACGATCCAGAAATCCGCTTACAAATGGCTCTATGGAGCCTGGAAACAGGACAATCCCCGATTGAAGTGATGCGTCGCTACCAAGTAGCTGTGGTTTCTCACGGCATTCCCGACAGGAGCGACATTGAAGCATTTCGCCAGCAGTTTACCATGGGTTTAGGATATTGCCCAGAAACTTTGGCTTAGGATCTGCGAGCTAGATTTTCTGTAATTATC
>JAAHGR010000211.1 GCA_010672425.1 Symploca sp. SIO2E6 | reverse complement strand
ACGGACCTGACGATATAGCTTACAACAATGCCGCTTATGAAGCGCGAATTGCTGAACTAGTAAAGCAGGCGCTAGCAAAAGCCCCTGATCCACAAGGAATTCTGGACTTAATTGAAGATGGGAAAACTCGTGAAGAGGCGATCGAGATCTACTTCAGAAATCGTACTCGTCGCGTTCCTTATGCAGAAGTTAGTCCTGGAGACGCAGATCCTGAACTCCTTCTGCAAGATGCTGACACTGATAATATGAGACCAGCAAATACGTGGATGTATCCTTTCCCGGCTGTAGATGATGATTTTACCAAAAGTGCGACGGATGGTGTAGCTTATAGTAAGCTGACATTGCGAAAAGATGAAGCAAAACTCCTACCAAGTGCGACAAATCCGGAGGATCAAGCTATTAAGGATGGTCTAGAAGAAAAACTCTTAGGCGATCGCATTTTAGTAGGCAATAATTTACCTGCTACCTGGTATAACAACACTCCAGCGGTAGTAGATAACGACGAGGAACAAGAGATTGACGGTACTGAATGGGATGATGTAGCAGAGCCCCGCTACAGACAAACTCGTGCTCAACCGGTGATAGAACTGGATGTCAGCAACCGAGACGGCTTCTGGGAAGAAAGGTCTGCTAATGCACCGGAAGAACCCCTGGCTCCTGGAGGAGTGCGTATAGTTACTGGAGCAGGGGTCTATTTGCCTGATGATCCTGACTCAGACACAAAAGTGGTTTGGCCAGATTGGATGCCGGTGCTAGATACAACTGATAACAACTTCATCATGGATATACCCACAGATCAAGATGATGATGATAATAATAATGATCGCCCCTACTTAAGGATGCGGGCTACGGCAGTTTATCACTACACATTCAACAACGGTCAGAAACCAATCGCCTGCGTCAGTAGCTTCTATGACCCGACTAATAGATTCACTGCAAACAATCGCGAGGGACTGCCCAATGTTAGTGGCGATAAGATTGATGACTTTACTGGAGGCAACTCTCATAATGGTGTAACTTATCAGCCATCTGGAAGTACTTATACTACCTACTCAACTGAACTGGCATATCAAGCCAGTTTAGTTTACCCCAACGGTCGGTTCGTAAATCCGCTGCTCAAAGATGCTGTAGCTAAAGCTGGAGAAGATCTTACCCTGGCAGAGCAAGCAGCTGTTGACTCTACCATCTGTGCTTTAGAAATATATGGGGGCGATGACGGAGGCGATGATGGAGGCGATGACGGAGGCGATGATGGAGGCGATGACGGAGGCGATGACGGGGGCGATGGTGTAGGCGATGACGCTATCCTTACCCTCAACCCAAAGCCCAATGGCTATGATTTACCTCACGGAACGATTAGGGAAATAGCTTTTTTGGATGCTAGACAGATCAAATCTATTGATGAAGGTTATAAACCAAACGACTTTGAGCCAGTAACACAAGTCAGTAGTACAACAGGTGCATACGACTTAGCAATTGAGAAGCGTCAACCTCTAGAAATTCGTGCCACTGAGTTGGATCTAAATGAACTTCGGAAATCAAAAGCTGCTACTGGTGGTGATGATGATGCTCAGGAGTATATGATTCCCAACAGTGGTATTATATACGCTACCCGAGATGATGCCCTGCCAGATCAAACCACTCCTAATCTTGCCGATGATAGACCGGATCTTAAGGCTAGTGCTGCTGACTTCAAACTCGACCCAACTCGCCGTCCTCATGGCATTATGCTAGTCAATGGTGAAAAACTCTGGAGAACTGAAGGCTTCCGCAAGGTTGAAAAAGGTTTGATTTTGTCCTCTAACTTGCCTGTATATATCAAGGGGGACTTTAATAAGCATCAGTCAGGAGGGGCAGCTGTTGAAGAGTTTATGGAAACTGTGGCATTAACGCCAGATTTTTATGACCGTGCTACTCCTAACCCCAATTTTGCTTGTCGCAAGGGTGACCCCAGACTTCCTAATTGTACAGGTGGTGATGACTGGCGCTCTGCTACGATTATCTCCGACGCGATGACATTACTTTCTGGTAACTTCCGGTACGGTTTCCGCAATGAGGGAGATTATGACCTGAGAAATAATCGGATCGATAATACTTCAGGATTTGGCGTAGATACAGCTAAGACAATTGCTGATGCTCGCCTTAATCAGGGCTTCTGGGACAACAACTTTGTTACTAATGGTTTAAGTAGTGGCCGCACAGATCTCGGACCAGATGATACACCGATCACAGATATCTTATACAGTGACCCCACTGGTATAAAGGCAAACGCTATTGGTAGCTCTTACTTCAATAATGCTGTTACTCCCGTTCAGCGACGGGTAGACTTCCCAGAATATGTGATGGAAGTTTGTAAGAAGTTACCGGTTTCTGAGTGTACAGCAACGGATTGGTTTGTAGGTATTAATCCTGCTGCGCCAGATGAAACCAGAAAAGCAATTAACCTTTCCGAGGCAGACGGTGACAAGACAGTAGTCGGAGAATCCCCAGAAAACTTATTAGCAGGCACAACTGCTCGTCCTGCTGATAGTCGATATGAACGCTTTCCTCGCCGAATCGCTTTTCTAAGAGAGAACAATGGTCAGCTGATAGTTGATGGTAATAATAACCCAATTCCTCTAGGTATTGCGGAGAAGGCTAATGCTGATCCTACTCCTCCTGATATTACAGTACAACCGTTTCCCTATGTCGAAACAGACATAACAATCAACGGGTCTACTAATAAGTATTGTAAATACGGTGAAACATGTAACGCCGCCCCCCCCGCCCCCAATACAAGCACAAACGGTATACCCAGAATACAACCGAATACTCTGTGGTTTGCCACAGTTAGTACTCGAGCTACTCCCACCGACAAAACCAAACGCACCTACGAAGGTAACAATCCACTGTTCTACGAGGGAGTTGCTGATACCGATGGTATAATTCAGCCCGATACTACGGAAAAAGAGAGCCAACCGCTGGTGTATCCAGTTTTACAACTTCAGACAACGACAAATAACACCACCACCCCAAATAATATTGCTGATACTACTGGTTCTAAGGGTAATCAAGCAATTCGAGATACAAGTTGGTCACAACGAGCCGTAGAAACGACCTTCAATATGGTAATGGCAACTGGTGACAACCCTTCCCGTCCACAAAGCGCTGACAAAACTATTAAAGCAGATTACAACGGTGGAGTTGCTAATCTACCTCATTTTCTCGAACTCTGGGGAGACAAGAATGGCAGGGTTAATGCGAACATTAGTGGTTCATTTATCCAATTGAAACGTAGTAACTACGCTACTGCACCTTTGTGGCAGATAGGAAAGAATGTAGATGAGACTGAAACATACACAGGCGTTGCGCTAGGAGGACCTTTCAACTACGTCCAAATCTACAACACAGGTAACGGTGCGGGAAGAGTAACCTCCTACGAGCAACCTACCCGTAACTGGGGTTTTGATGTCGGCTTGCTATCCCAAACTCCAGACCTATTTTCCAATCAATTTAGCCTCTCAGATCCTGCTGATCCCAATGAATTCTTCCGGGAGACTAGTCGGGACGACGATTGGGTAAGAACACTCTTGTGTGCTACCACCGATGATGGTGTTACCAAAGCCATTAATGATGACCAACGCCCAACTGCATACTGTAAGAAAACAGCTAGAATAGAATGATTACTCCCAAAAAACTACCCCCAATTCCCCAGTCAAACCAATCTGGTTTCACCATCATCGAGTCCTTAGTGGCGATCGTTGTCGTGGGTATTCTAACAGTATCGATCGCCCCAGTAATTGCCCTTTCTGTAGCAAATAGGGTACAAGCTAGGCGGGTGGAAATTGCCACCGAAGCTGCCCAATTCTACATTGAAGGGGTTCGCTCTGGAGCAATTGATCCACCAACGATTAGTAATACCACCATCGATACGGTGGCGGCTCCTCCTGCCACAGGGTTGACTTGTGATAATCGGGTTTACTGCGGAACAACTACAGAGTTATTCTGCATAGATGGTGATGGTGACGGCACTGGATGTAATGGTAGCTCTAAAGATATGATCATTCAGGCAGCTGGATATAATGAAAGTGTTGCAACTGATAATGCAAACAAGGCAGAAGAGGGCTACAAACTTGGGATAAGAGTGTATAGAGCAGATGCTTTTGACGGTAACAGAGATTTAAAGACTGGGAAAGATGGCTTTAAAGTGGCAGCAGCCTTTACTGGAGGAACTGGCTTGAGACCTAGCCAAGCACCATTAGTGGAAATGACCACAGAAGTAGTTACCAATAACACAGGGTTTAGGGAGTTGTGTGGAAGTATTGTCCGTGCCCAAGATCCTAGTAATGACGAACCTGATCTATCAAATTGTCAGTAATTCAGGAAAGCTGTTTGTAGTTTAATAATTTGGATGTTTAAGATGTAGGTGGTAGAACATGTTTGGTAATAAAACAAAAGGCAATAGCCCCATAGGAATCCTAAAGCTGCTGCTGATGGTTCAGCAGTCACCCTCCAAGCAGGTACAGAAACACGCTGGCTTTACCTTAATCGAACTCTTGGTGGGACTAATCATCGCAGCTTTAGTAATTACCCCTTTGCTAGGGTTTATGATTAATATCCTACAAACAGACCGTAGGGAACAAGCCAAAGCCAGATCAGAGCAAGAACTCCAAACAGCAGCAGAGTATATCCGCAGAGACTTGGATCAGGCTGTCTATATTTATGATGCTGACGGAGTCGAAGCGATCAAAGATCAATTATTGAACGAGACTGACAAAAAACCTATTCTCGTATTTTGGAAGCGTAAGTTTGTGCCGGATATACTTCCAGTACCAACAGGAACTGATGGAAAAAATTGTAACGGTGACTGTAACGACACCTTTGTCTTCTCCCTTGTGGCCTACTACCTAATTACAGATGATGGCACTACCGATAATGTTTGGTCTGGTAGAGCTAGAATTGGTCGATTTGAAATTCAGGATAGTGCAAAAACCGACGATGGAGGTGTTATTGGAGGTGGTAATGATCCAGATACTGGTGATTTTCAGATAGATGAGGATACTCCAAAAAGAGCAAAGAGAAGTCCAGGTTTCCAGTTTGACCTGAGTGCGCTAAGTGGAAATAGTTTGACTGAAAAGATGAATAATTGGAAAAAAACAGATGAAGCTTATACCAACTCAGCAGATGTCTTACTCGATTACATTGATCATACTGCAGCTGCTGTTCCTGCTGAAGAGGATTGTCCTAGTGATCCAAAATGGCAGGTAGTTCCTAGTAGTGATGCAACTTATGGCTTTTATGCCTGCGTGGACTCAGATACTCATAAAACAGCCCAGGTATTCTTAAGAGGAAATGCCCTAGGTCGTCTTAATAACAAGAATAATATACCTGAATATGATGCCAATATATCTACTTTCTTTCCTTCAGTTCAACTGGAAGCAACAGGCAGTGGTAGTCTAATTCTCAATTAACCCTATTTTGCACAAAAATTTCTGTAGTTATAGAACCAAACCATTGGAGTAGTAAGATGCTCAGTTCCGCCCTATCAAAAATATTACCTCAAGCCAAACTAGTGTTAGCAACTGCCAAGCCAAAACTATCTCAGCGGCAGCACTTACCTCCTCAACCTCAAGCTGGCTTTACCCTGCTAGAAGTCCTAGTTGTAGTCATAATGATTGGTATTCTAGCAGCAATTGCTGCTCCTAGCTGGACTACTTTTGTTAACCGACGCCGAGTCGCTGCTGTTAATGACGAAATTCTCAGAGCACTCCAAGAAGCCCAAAGCAAGGCGAAAAAGACCAAACTAGAATACAGCGTCAGTTTCCGTACTGATGACACAAACAACAGACCCCAAGTAGTCGTTTATCCTAAAATGCCTGATAATACAGTGATTACTCCCAATGATCTTGGCGATAGTTGGCAGAACTTAGGAAAAGAGCTAGAAATCAAATCAGGGCAAGTTTTGTTGGGTACAAATCTAGATGTTGAAGCCAACCAGGCTGCCGATAATGTTACATATGCTACCGATGCCAATCAAACAATTACTTTTGATTCTCTCGGTGCTTTAACATCTATATCCGAACCAGATTTAGGTACAAACGGTTTAATCATTACAGCAGCCATACCTCAACCTGATACAACTAATACACCAATTGATTCAACCAGACAGTGCGTCAGAGTAATAACCATTCTAGGATCACTGCAAATCGGACAAGGAGCAGAATGCGATATTTAGGGTCTGCTGAATAAATCGATTGACTCTGGTTTTGAAGTAATAAGTAATAAGTAATAAGTAATAAGTAATAAGTAAGAGGTTCTGTAAAGCCTACTGCATCAGTATTAGAGCAAGTTGATGATGTAAAATTTCACAGATAAAATATGCTGTTTTTTACCTTACAGCGCAAAGCGCTGTAATGAAGTACACTTTTCCGGAAGTCCCCGTGGAAGTAAAAGCGTAGCATCCTCTGGCTTCCCCCTTTCAAAGGGGGACGGGAGGGGGATACAAAGGGGGACGGGAGGGGGATTCAAGGGGGACGGGAGGGGGATCAAGACTGTACCGCATAGCAGAGCAAACTGCTGTATCTTCCCAATTTGACCATGTGTTCCCCTACAATGGTGCAAGGTTTCCCTTTCACGAACCATTAACCATCACTTGCTCGTACAATTGACCGACTTGTTCCCAAGTGTATTCCTGCTCTACTAAAACTCGCCCATTATGGGATAATTGCGATCGCATTTCTGGATCTTCAAATAGCTTACTAATGGCATCAAGATACTCTTCGGCTTGATTAGCTCGTAATGCCAACAGGGGGGTAGTAGTACTATCAGCTGCTAGTCCTTCCAAACCGCGATCGCTTCCTACTACCGGCACACCTGCTGCCATAGCTTCTAGGGTTTTGTTCTTTATACCAAGCCCTGTTCGTAGAGGTACTACGCAAACTTGAGCTTGATGTAAATATTCTACCATAGAAGAGACACGACCGGTAACTATAACGCCGGGATATTTTCCTAAATTTAAGATTTCTGGGGTAGGTCTAGCACCAGCAATGGTAAAAGTAGTATCGGGATAACGCTGCTGCAATTGGGGCAATACTTCTAGAGTAAAGAAGCGAACCGCTTCAATATTATGTTCAGCACTCATATCTCCGACAAAGATTAACCCATAACCAACGGGATCAGATTGGCGATAGGGAAACAGTGACAAATCCACCCCATTGGGAATTACCTTAATGGAGCTATCTGGACTTAGTTTGAGTAATTCCTGTCCGTCATCTTCAGTAGTGACCACAATGTGGGAGAATTTACCACAGTAGCGTTTTTCGTACCGAGCTAATAATAAAGCTAAATAAAGGCGATCGCGTAGAGGATTTTGGGAGGCTCCCATAGCCAAATGATTGCTTACCCAGCCATAGATGGAACTGTGGACATTTACCACTGTTACCACTGAATCTTTAAACTCCGGTCGCACATAGATTTCATTTACACTATGTTCACAAGCAATCACATCACATTTACCTGCTTGGACATAGCTATCTACCCAAGCCTGAATTGCTGGTGAATAGCGATAGAGTACATTAGGTGGGGTTGCCTTGGCTACCGACTCGGTAAAGCGTTTTACTTTACCCAATAAACCACTAATACCAGCCAGGGATGGTTCTGCCGGTAAGGGAAAAACCACTAAGTTGCTTACCCAGGTCTTTAATTCTTCTACTTCCGTATCTGATACCCCCTCATGGCGCTGAGTAACTAGGGTTACCTGATGACGCTGCTGCAAGTATTTGAGCAAGTTAAAGGTTCTAATTTCCGTCCCTCCACGACTAGGAGGATAGGGAAAGGTGGAGGAGAGCATTAGAATGTTCATAATTTAGAATTTAGAATTTAGAATTTAGAATTTAGAATTTAGAATTTAGAATTTAGAATTTAGAATTTAGAATTTAGAATTTAGAATTGAAACTGTTCTCCAATTCTCTCTGTTCCCTTGACAACGACATTAGAGGCTATATGCGCACAAATTCTCCATTGTCAATGAATATAGCATAAAAAAGAGCGCTCTGCGCAAGCTGTTGCCCAAAGCGATCGCAAGCCTTAGAGCAGATATGTTAAGCTAAAAAGCACCTCTCGAGGTCACTCAATTCCCAATTCCCAATTCCCAATTCCCAATTCCCAATTCCCAATTCCCAATTCCCAATTCCCAATTCCCAATTCCCAATTCCCAATTCCCAATAAAATGTCAAGATCTGTATCCCGGCTCAAGGTAACCGAAGGTTGGCTAGAAGCCAATCAGCAGTATCTGATGGGACAAATTAAGAGAGTGCGTCAAGCTCTGTTGTGCAAGAGTGAGCAAGCAGCTACAGATATATCTCTCTCCTTAACCAATGGCTTCTATCCGAATGGGCATGGTTTACAGGAGCAACCCGACACATCTTTTGCACCGCCTCTGTTATTAAATCAGCTTTGCCAAACCTTTAGTTTATCATCATTTGAGCGAGATTTGCTGCTCTTATGTGCTGGCATGGAATTTGATGCCTCTTGGGGATTACTCTGCGGTATGGCTCAGGGTAATGAGCAATGGAATTATCCCACATTTGCTCTAGCTTTGAACATTTTGCCCCAGGGACATTGGCAGGCGCTGACGCCAGATGCACCGTTGCGCCGCTGGCGGTTGATTGATGTGGGAGAAGGATTGACTTTAACCAATAGTTCCCTAAGGATTGATGAGCGGATTTTGCATTACCTGCGGGGTGTTCAATATATTGATGAGCGCTTGGCGAGTCTGGAAGAACCGATGCCTCTACCGGGTATTTTAGTCGCCTCCCATCAGCAAACTGTAGAACAAATTGCCAGCACCTGGTTACAAGTGGGAGATGGTACATTCCCAGTGGTGCAGCTGTGTGGCGAGGATGTTACCAGTAAACGAGCGATCGCTAGGGCTGTATGCGATAATTTAGGCATCAATCTCCATGCCCTTGCTGCTGAATCCCTACCCACAGATACTAGTCAACTCAATCTTATCAAGATTCTCTATGAACGGGAATGGGCCTTAAGTAGTACCGTTTTGTTGCTCAACTGTGATCATCTCGAAACCAATGATCCAGCCAGAGAAAGTGCGATCGCTCGTTTGCTCGAAAGCCTCAACACACCTTTGCTGGTAACCAGTCGCGATCGACGTCGCCAACGACAGCGTCCGATAATTACCATAGATGTCTATCATCCTACCAGTGAGGAACAGCATTTAATTTGGCACAATGCTTTAGGAAATCAAGGGGTAAAACTGACTCCTGCAATCGACCTCTTAGTTTCCACATTTAACCTCAGCGCTTCCCAGATTCATACCGCTTGCTTAACGGTTAAAGGGATGGATATTGAAACACCAGCAGCAGACGAGCAACTGATCAATAAAGACATTGCTCACCAATCTACCATCCCACCCATCACCAGTAAATTATGGGACATCTGCTGTATTCAAGCCCGTCCCCGCATGGAAGAATTAGCCCAACGAATTGACTCAGCTGCCAATTGGGAGGATTTAATTTTACCCGACAGAGAACGCACTGTTTTGCAAGAAGTTGCTACCCATGTGCGTCACCGGATGAAAGTGTATGAAAGTTGGGGATTTGGAGGAAAAAGTCGCCGTGGACTCGGAATTAGTGCCCTATTTGCTGGGGCAAGTGGCACAGGGAAAACCATGGCAGCAGAAGTTTTGGGCAAAGAGTTGCGCTTAGATGTCTATCGTATCGACCTCAGTTCAGTTATCAGTAAATATATTGGTGAAACTGAAAAGAACCTACGCCGGGTTTTTGATGCAGCAGAAGGAGGCGGTTCGATTCTGTTATTCGATGAAGCAGATGCCATATTTGGCAAACGTTCTGAAGTCCAAGACTCCCATGATCGTCATGCTAATATTGAGGTCAGTTATCTCTTGCAGCGGATGGAATCCTATCGAGGATTAGCAATTTTAACTACAAATATGAAAAGTGCCTTAGATAAAGCCTTTTTGCGTCGCATTCGCTTCATCGTACAATTTCCCTTCCCCAATGCTGAGCAACGCCGGGAAATTTGGCAACGGATATTTCCCCAACAGACACCAACAGAAAACCTCGATTATAAGAAATTGGCCAAACTCAACGTAGCAGGGGGTAATATCCGCAGTATTGCCATGAATGCGGCATTTATAGCAGTAGATGCGGGAGAACCTTTGCAAATGAAACATATTTTGCAGGCTACTAAGAATGAATATGTGAAATTAGAAAGACCGTTAACTGATGTGGAAATCAAGGGATGGGTTTGAATAAGTAATGAGTAATGAGTAATGAGTAATGAGTAATGAGTAATAAGTAATGAGTAATGAGTAATGAGTAATGAGCGCTAGTCAGCTTCCCTTAAACTCACATCTTGCACTATGCATCAAAAATACTTAATACCGTAAGCCAGAGCAATCAATTTCGGTTTTGATGATTATATGGCTCTAATTACATGCCTCCTACATCTCTATACTGTCTCTCTAATTGAGGTAAATCAGGGAAGTGTTCATCTATCCACTGCTTACGACTAGGGCTTCGTCCTCCCTTTAGCCCTTAAATTTATTTATGGGGTAAATCTAAAATCTTCAATCTTCAATTGTTTGACTTCCATAGTAATTCTCGGAACCGCGTTAACTCTTGAAACAAATTGATACAAGACCTTAAAACCCTTTCTTTGTAAAAGTTTTAGGTATTATCACTTAATATTATCTAGAATAGGGCACCATAGTTTGTGCAACCAGATGTATCCTGCTATAATGTCACAAATCTGATAATCTATCTACATCTTAAGAGATAAATACAGGGTAAACGCATCTAATACGGCACTAGCGTAGCTGATCCCACTTGCAGAGGTTAGCGATGCGCAATTCGTTTGGGCATCATACCGAATCCGATGAAAGCCATGGTATCTCGAAAACTCTAACTATTGGTTGTGACAAAGGACAAGGGACAATAAACAATGTAATTTTTATCTCTTCTTAAACAAAAAATATATTAAATTCTAAGAATAGAA
>JAAHGR010000210.1 GCA_010672425.1 Symploca sp. SIO2E6 | reverse complement strand
GAGTTGCTGGTGGACAAGGTCGACTTGACTAGTGCGGTCTCTTTGTGTTGAGGGCTTGGTTCAATGAGGGTTGACATTTGTGATATTGTGCTAGTTTGCTTCTGATAACACAAGCTCTAGTTTTTCGCCGTCATTCATACGGGACAAGCCCTATGAGACTTGCGATCTGCTTGCAGAGTTCATTTGCACTATCGCACTGAGAAACTAGCGACTTCCACCAATTTTATAACTGCTACTGTATAGAAGATAGACAACTCCACTCATCAAAAAACTCAATGATAGCTAGTCTCGATTCCCTCCTAACCAGTTCCCCAGAAATCCGCCACGGCAGATTTTGTATCGCAGGTACTGGCATCAGTGTACACCGCATCGCCACCTGGTACAAACTCGGACACAGTGCCGAAGAAATTGCTCGCCAATATCCTCATCTCTCCCTAGCTGGCGTTTATGCTGCTCTTGCTCACTACCACGCCAATCGCACTGAAATTGATGCTGAAATCGCAGCCGATGAAGCCCAAGCACAACGCTTGGAAGCGCAATATGCTCGGAAGCGGCAGGTACTACAATGAAGATTCGCTTGTATTTTGATGAAGATGCAATGGCAGAAGCTCTTGTCCAAGCACTTCTTGAACGAGGTATTGATGTCACCACTGCTAACCTTGAAGGTATGGTTTGCCATCCCGATTCGGTTCACTTGGACTACGCTACTTCCCTTGGGCTAGTCCTTTATTCTTTCAATATCGGTGACTACTGTCAACTTCATGCTGAGTATCTCGCGACAAACAAACCCCACGCGGGTATTATTGTTGCCAGCCAACAGCGATTTGGAATTGGAGAGCAAATGCGTCGCCTTCTGCGTATTGTCAGCGCTCTCTCCGCTGAAGACATGCAAAACAATCTCGAATTCTTAAGCAATTGGGACTGATAAGCACCTAAACAGAATTAATTGCCTATTTGCGATAGATTTGACAACTTTTTTCCCACACCCTGCCTAATCACCTGGTTTCATGGTTGATAAATTTCTTGAGCATCTGCTAAGGAATATTCAATTTCATCTTCTTCCCGAAAAAATTGCTCTAATGAAAATTATTGCCAGTCTTGCTCTTGCCAATTGGTGTATTCTGAGGTGTTGTTTCGCTGAGTTGAGAGCAATCGGGTAAAGTTGGCAATTTGCGCAACAATATGATCTGGTAATCGGTCAATCTGTTGATGAAGTTCTTCACGAATAGTGCCAGACATAAATCAAATTCTCTTAGTTAAAGCGTAAAATTTATTATAGCATTCTAGCGACTTCTACCAATTTTATAACTGCTACTGTATGGAGTTTGCCCAGCGGGCGGATGACCCCAGTCATGTGTGTCAACGTTAGTCGAGCAATTGCTCCTAGCCTTGAACCTGCCGTTCATATTCTGTGATGATGTATTGAATATCTTCTGCTGTAATATCAACTTGTTCGGATTTTGCATAAATACTCAACAAAATGATTGCTGTTTTTGCTTAGAGATAATAAATTAGCCGATAGCTACCACTTTTACCTTAATGAAGTATCACTATTTTTAATTCTCAATTTGAAAACAGCATAACCAGTTCCAGGAATTTGAGCGCTTGGAAGTCCCCCATTTTTAAGCTGCTCAATGACGGGTTTAAGGTCATTGCGAATATTGCGATATTTCTTGGCAAGTATACGAAGCTTGCGCAAGAATGTTGAAGAGGCAAGAACTTGAATTAAGGGCAGGCTAGTCATTGTCTTGCCTCATCCCACAATTGATCAATGGGGATAGTTTGTCCGGTCATAGCTTCGTGCCAAGCCTGCCGAAAGTCTTGTAAAAGTGTAGCTTTAGAATCAGAATCTTCCTCCTCTTCTATTTCCGAGCGTTCTGGAATGAGGACAATAACTTCTACTCGAGCGCTTCTATCTGTAGCTAAACTCAGGTCGGCTATTCGTCGAGCTTATTAGACCATCGCTTGATTGGAAGTTTGACAACTTTGCGTCCGTGAAGAATTTGCTTCTTTCGTAGATCGTCAAACATTGCTTTTAGGTCATAGTTGAAAGATTTTGCGTACTCCTCTCTGTATTTGTGGATTTCTTCCACAATTTCGTCTTTGTACATAGTTATTCTCCTAGACGCTCAAATCCAATGAACTCATACGGTGTACAGATACATGGTAGCTTATATCCAAGCTCAAGACTAATTAGCAATAGCTTTCTTTGGATTTGGACATTTGCCATGTGTTTACAATTCCATGTTAGTAAGTAGTCTAAATTGTAAACTGTTGCAAGTGCCATATGCAAAGCATCATTAGAGGCTTTGGGTGGTAGATTGCTTTTTTGCAAGAACTCTTGTGCAAGTTCTATAGCTTCTTTTGTTAGATCCAAAAAAATTAAGGATTCTAATAAGCTTAGTCTTCTTTAAAACCTGCCTACTTTAATACCGCATAAATTACCTTAGCGAGTAAATCAGTAAACAACGTAGGATCTTGACTAGGGTGAATTCCTTCTAAATCAGCCAATGACTCTCTTAATCCATCTTGTACTTGCTTTAATGTGATGGAGTCGTTGTCCCTCATGACTACAAAGCTATCCAGAATAGCTGCATCTATTTGATCAATTCTTTCTCTAATTTGATTAAGTGAGAGTTGAGCTGGTGAACTCTCTTGTTGTTCCCACAAATCAAACCAATACTGCTGAATTTGGCGGGAAACATCCATAACTAGTTGAGCATAAAGCTGCACATCCCTGAGGGGAAGCTGCTTTTTTTGGGCATTATCAGCAACTTTACTGAGTACGTCAAGCTCCCGTACACCATCGTAAATAGGCTTCTTTTGCCGATACTGATATTTATTAGCCGCAACTTCCTTCATAAGCGACTCTCGTTCATAAAGCAGGCACCATAGTCGATTAGCCGGAGCAACTTGCCACGAGTAACAGTTAGCTACAGGATTCGATGGTTCTGTGGCAGTTGCTTGTGAGTAATAGATGGGTAAGTGATTCGCTAGGGGATTGGCAAGACAAGCACTCAGCAACAACACCACCATTATCGTGAGTGACAAATATTTTCTCATTTTGGTGTATCCTGTAGCTCAGAAAAAATTCACAATTTAAATGCATAACAGCTAATCTGAAGAAGCATACTTCACTCTTGTTCATCCCTCGGCTACAGCACGAGGATTTTTAACATCGCTTTCTGGTAAAGGAGGATTAAAAGATTGGCTACTCGTGTTATTATCGTGCGTCATGGTCAGAGTGTCTACAACACTCAGCAAATAATTCAGGGACGCTGTGATGAGTCGGTCCTGACGGAAACAGGTTTGACTGAGGCTCACAAAGTCGGAGTTACCCTCAGTAAGCTCAATTTTGATGCCGTTTACAGCTCTCCTCTCCAGCGAGCCAAACAGACGGCTGAAGTTATTTGCTCCTATTCGCCTAATTCTGTAGGGTTGCAGTTTGAAGACAACCTCATGGAAATCGATTTACCCCTGTGGGAGAAGCTGCGCAAGTCGGATGTGGTGGAAAAATTTCCAGAAGAGTATCGTTGCTGGAAACAACGTCCTCATGAGTTTCACATGGTTATCCCAACACCGGAAGGTTCCAGGGAACATTTTCCTGTGTTAGCGCTTCACCAACAAGCTCAACAGTTTTGGCAAGAAATTCTCCCTCGTCATCAGGGCCAGACAATTTTAATTGTTGCCCACAATGGCATCAATCGTTGCTTGATTAGTACTGCTCTTGGCATTCCTCCTGCTCGTTACCATTCAATCCGACAATCTAATTGTTGTATCAATGTACTCAATTTTATCGGTGGTTGGGGTGAACAGGTACAGTTAGAGTCTCTGAATCAGACATCTCACTTAGGAGATGCTTTGCCAACCTTGCAAGCCAAACAAAAAGGGTTACGTTTGTTGCTAGTACGCCACGGAGAAACGGAGTGGAATCGTGCTTCCCGCTTTCAAGGGCAAATTGATGTCCCTCTTAATGAAAATGGTCGTCAACAGGGGGCAAAAGCGGCAGAGTTCCTCAAGGAAGTGCCGATCAATTTTGCTGTCAGTAGTCCCATGCTGCGTCCCAAGGAAACTGCGGAACTCATCCTCAAGCATCACCCCCATGTTCCCTTAGAACTGCAAGATGCCCTCCTGGAAATTAGTCATGGACTTTGGGAAGGGAAATTAGAGGCGGAAATTAACGAGGAGTACGCAGATTTGCTGCTTCAGTGGAAAGAAGCACCAGAAACAGTACAAATGCCGGAGGGGGAAAATTTACAGCAGGTTTTGGAACGAGCAGTTGCCTGTTGGGATGAAATGGTCAAATCAGCAGCAGACTCAGCAACTGAACTTAAAACAGGCATAGTTGTAGCTCACGATGCGATTAATAAGGTAATTCTCTGCTACATTTTGGGTTTAGGTCCAGAATCCTTCTGGAATATGAAGCAGGGCAATGGGGCTGTTAGTGTGATTGATTATCCCCAAGGCGGAGAACAACCACCAGTATTGCAGGCGATGAATATCACTACTCACTTATCTGGGGGAGTGTTGGATCAGACAGCAGCTGGTGCTTTGTAAGACTTATAAGGGAATGGGGAATGGGGAATAGGGAATAAGGAATTGTTTCATTCTAAATTCTAAATTCTAAATTCTAAATTCTAAATTCTAAATTCCCAATTCCCAATTAACTAAAACAAAAAATAACGCTGTGCCATGGGTAAAATGGTTGCTGGTTCACAGGTGAGTAACTCTCCATCTGCTCTGACTTCGTAGGTTTCCGAGTCAACTTCTATCTTTGGCAAAATATCGTTAAGTTTCATATCTGCCTTACTTAGCTGACGAGTTCCCCTGACAGCAACCGCTGGCTTTTGTAAACCAATCTGCTGCGGAATTTCATTTTCTAAGGCTGCTTGGGAAATAAAAGTCAGAGAAGTGGCGGCAATCGCACCACCGAAACTAGCAAACATCGGACGCATGTGAACTGGTTGAGGAGTGGGAATACTAGCATTAGCATCACCCATTTGAGCCCAAGCGATCGCGCCACCTTTAATCACGATTTCTGGCTTTACTCCAAAAAAGGCGGGACGCCACAGACACAAGTCTGCTAGTTTCCCTACTTCTACGGAACCAACATAATCAGCAATACCATGAGCGATCGCGGGGTTAATGGTATATTTGGCTACATAACGCTTGGCTCGAAAATTGTCATTCTCCAGAGATTCCCAAGATGGAGGAGCCAAAAATCCCCGTTGTACCTTCATTTTATGAGCTGTCTGCCAGGTGCGGATAATCACTTCACCCACTCTTCCCATCGCTTGGGAATCGGAGGCAATCATGCTAAATGCTCCCAAGTCGTGCAGGATATCCTCTGCGGCAATAGTTTCCCGGCGAATCCGAGACTCGGCAAAAGCCACATCCTCTGGAATCCCCGGATCTAGATGATGGCAAACCATCAACATATCTAGGTGTTCTTCCAAGGTATTGGTAGTGTAGGGACGGGTGGGATTAGTGGAAGAAGGCAAAACATTAGTTTCGCCACAGACCTTGATAATATCTGGAGCATGACCACCACCTGCTCCTTCTGTATGGTAAGTGTGGATCACCCGGTCTTTAAAAGCGGCGATCGTATTTTCTACAAATCCCGCTTCATTGAGGGTGTCGGTATGAATGGCAACCTGTACATCATACTGGTCTGCTACAGTTAAACAAGTATCAATGGTTGCCGGAGTAGTACCCCAGTCCTCATGCAGCTTCAAACCCATGGCTCCGGCTAACACTTGTTCTGTTAGTCCTTGGGGTTGACTGCTATTACCCTTACCCAAAAATCCCAAATTCATCGGGAAAGCATCAGCAGCTTCGAGCATCCGGTGAATCTGCCAAGCACCAGGGGTGCAAGTAGTGGCATTAGTACCAGTCGCCGGTCCTGTACCACCTCCTAACATGGTAGTAATCCCAGAAGCGATCGCGGTTTCAATTTGTTGGGGACAAATGAAATGAATGTGACTATCGATTCCCCCAGCAGTAAGAATCATCCCTTCCCCGGCTACCGCCTCGGTAGCCGGACCAATAACAATATCTACATTGTCCTGAATATAGGGATTGCCCGCTTTTCCAATCTGGAAGATTTTACCATCTTTAATACCAATATCAGCCTTGACAATACCCCACCAATCCAGAATCAAGGCGTTGGTAATCACCAAATCCACAGCACCATCAGCACGGGAAATTGGGGATTGACCCATACCATCACGAATTACCTTACCACCACCGAACTTTACTTCATCGCCATAAGTGGTGTAGTCTTGTTCCACTTCAATGAATAACTCGGTATCCGCCAAACGGATGCGATCGCCCACTGTTGGACCATAGGTTTGGGCATAAGCACGGCGATCCATTCTGTAGCTCATGATTTATTCTTACCTTAGGAAGCAATGCACCTAAATTTAGGCGATAATGATAGTCTCTAGCCAGTTTAGCCTAATTTTGCTTGATTATTTCACTTAGCTACTTTTGATTGCATTAGCGACAACACAGCGATCGCATAAGCCAAAAAACTCTAAAGTGTGGTAATAAATCTTGAATTGGTGGGTAGTTTGCAGTTTAGTCTCCAGTTGATGTACGGGACATTCATTGATGGGAATCGACTCCCCACAATCGAGGCAAGTAAGATGGTGTTGATCCGTTTTTACGGAACTGTAGAGAGATTCTCCACTAGGCAATGTCCGCACTTGCACTGCACCCCCAAGTTTGAGGGCTTCTAGGGAGCGGTATACTGTTGCTAAACCTATACCATTACCTCTTTTGCGTAATTCTACATAAATATCCTGGGCAGAAATAGCACGATTCAACTGGTTGAGCAAACGCAAAATGTGCTCTTGAGAACGGGTGCGTTGGGGTTTCATGGGCAAAGTCTCAATTAATCCTGAGCATAAATGCTATACTTATTATAGTTATTTAGAGCCTAGAGCAAGGTTGCCGCAAGTCTTTTAACAGCAACACATCAAACTAAGAAGCCCAAAATTCAAAGATGGCTTGGTTGGAAAATAGGAGAACAAAGAGTGATTCACAAATATCAGGCTCGTATATATGTTACCCTAAGACCTTCGGTTTTAGATCCAGCTGGGGTGGCAGTGGAATCAAGTATCAAGCAATTGGGCTACCAAAGTGTTGAGAAAGTGCGCATTGGCAAGTATATTGAACTAATGCTGAGTACTGCTAACGAAAAGCAAGCACGAGAACAACTCGATGTAATTTGTGACCAACTACTGGCGAATCCAGTAATTGAAAATTATCAGTTTGAGTTAGTTGAAGTTTCTACACAAATGGGTGTTGCGCTGTGAAATTTGGGATTGTAGTCTTTCCGGGTTCAAACTGCGATCGCGATGTGGCCTATGTCACGCGCAATTTGCTAGGGTTACCAACCAGGATGGTGTGGCATCAGGAAACGGATATCTCTGATCTAGATGTAGTAGTGCTACCTGGTGGCTTTAGTTATGGAGATTACTTACGCTGTGGTGCTATTGCTCGATTCTCTCCCATAATGAAACAAGTAGTAGAACATGCCCAGCAGGGTAAATATGTCCTGGGTATCTGCAACGGTTTCCAGGTGTTAACGGAAATTGGGTTATTGCCGGGAGTACTCGTTAAGAATCGAGATTTACATTTTATTTGCGATCGCGTACCGCTTAAAGTAGAACGCACGGACTTAGAGTGGACTTCAGCTTACTCAACCGGGGAAGTGATCACCCTACCAATTGCTCACGGTGAAGGCTGCTATTACGCAGATCCTGAACTTCTGAAGGATCTTGAAGATCATCAACAAATCCTCTTTCGTTACTGCACAGCTACAGGTAAAACCGAAAAGGATGCCAACCCCAACGGCTCACTAAAAAACATCGCAGGTATTTGCGATCGCTCTGGTAAGATTTTGGGTATGATGCCTCACCCAGAGAGAGCCTCAGATCCTTTATTAGGTGGTACAGATGGTATCAAGTTGTTTCAAGGATTTTGAATTCGCCTAACGGCGAATTCTTGCCTTCAAAGTTTGCCTCGCTTTGCTCACCTGAGCGAAGCATCCCGTAAGGGTATTGCTACGCTTTCCAAAATTCAAAATTCTTACTTGTCAGTTGAGGAAATCAATCAGAGTCATTAAAAAGAGCGATCGCTCTTTTTGTATTGATGATTCTCTTAGATCAACCTAGCAATCTCAATTAACATAGAAACAGCTGCATTTAGCACAGAAGCTGGTATTATGGTTCAGCAACTTCAACCCACCACCGTTGATTCCGATTGGCTCTATCCCGAAAGTGATGGTAAACCTTTGTCTGATAATACTATTCAGTTTCGCATAATTACTACCCTTCAGGGTGGCATCGATACCCTATTTGCCGATGACCCTAATGTTTTTGTCGCGGGAGACTTACTCTGGTATCCCGTAAGAGCGGTGGATGGGCGCTCAAAGAGTCAGGCACCAGATGTGATGGTGGTTTTTGGTCGTCCCAAAGGGGATCGGCGCTCCTATAAGCAATTCGAGGAAGACAATATCCCACCTCAAGTTGTCTTTGAAATTCTCTCACAGAGCAACACAGACTCAGAGATGGAGAAAAAATTTAATTTTTATGAGGGTTATGGTGTAGAGGAATATTATCTGTACGATCCGGCAACAAATGAACTAAAGGGGTGGTTAAAACACAACAACAAGTTAAGACCGATTGGCGAGATGGAAGGTTGGAGGAGTCCGAGGTTAGGTTGCCGATTTGAGACAATCAAGGGGTCACTAACACTGTATAGACCAGATGGGCAACGGATGGAGACCTATGTGGAGACATCATTGCGAGCTGAATTTGAAGCCCAACGTGCAGAACTTCAAACCAAACGTGCTCAACAAGAAGCTCAACGTGCTCAACAAGAGTCCCAACGTGCTCAACAAGAGTCCCAACGTGCCGAACAAGAGTCCCAACGCGCCGAACAGGAAATACAACGTGCCGAACTTGAGGCCAAAGCAAGGCGTGATGCCATTCCCCGACTCTTGGGGTTGGGCTTGAGTGTCGAGCAAGTAGCCCAAGCCCTTAATTTGTCAGTCGAGGAAGTCAATCAAAGACAATAATTAGGGTTTGCTGCAATTTGTCGTAATTCTCGCTTCAGATAGGTGTTAGGTGAGGTTAAATGGTTTTAGGTTTGAGGGATTTTCCAACGAAAGTGCAAGGAAAATGATCCAAGAGAAGCAAAAACCTTTAAATCAGCAACGCCCAGACTACAAATAACTTAGCCACCAATATTTATGTTGAGATTTGTAATGAGCAAACCAATAACATAAAGGATAAAGGATTATGAGTATCATTAGCCAGATAAGATAAACATGGTGCAGACTATAACCGTAATCTGCTGGCATGGCACTTTTACTTAAATAAGGTAAAATCACCGCTCCTAAACCATATTTAGGTAACGCTAAGACAATAGCCGCTAAATGGATTAACCACAGGTGAATAATGTAAAAAAACAAAGGAACTTGACCAAAAATACTCAAGGGTTTAAGCAATCTCAATCTTTTCTTTTCCAAAAAATAAAGCAGTAACAAGGCTAGACCAAGAGTGATTAATAAAAAAGTTAAGGAAGGCGGATATTTATGGCAGTTAATAAATGATAATATAGTTTTAGTCACATTAGATTGCCATGACCAAGGTTGGGGATCGCCGTAAATATTTATCCCCCGAATCACCAGAAAACTGCCAATTAAGCCACAACCCAAGTTTCGTAACAGACCTAAACGCTGATTTTTCTCCCAACTAAATACCTTTCCCAAAGCATAGCCAACAGCTGTTACCCCAACCCAAGGGATCAGGGGATAACCAAGAAAAATGCGAATTCCGGGAAATGGCCTAAACATTGCCCCTTCATGAAGAAATGACCAAAACCAATTCAAGCTTCCGAAATTTTCAGCCTGAACACCATCAAATAAATTATGTCCAACGATCAGCATAATGCCAATGATCGCTATCCTTCTCAGGGGAAGATGAATTAGTGCGGCTAAAATAATCATAGACCAACCAATGACCCATAAGACTCCCATGATCAAAATACCTGGATAAAATGTCCAAGCTAAACTAATTACTATTAAGTCTAGAAATATTAGCCAAACGCCGCGAATTAACAGGAATCGAGATAGTTCTTTTTTGTTTGTCTTACGCTGGAGAGCAAGATAGGCAGAGATACCAACAAGCAAGATGAATGATGGCGCACATAAGTGAGTTACCCATCGGGTAAAAAATAAAGGGAGGTTTGATTGGTCTATGTTTAACGGATTAAAACCAGGGTTAGAAAAAAAGCCTCTTACATGGTCTAAGGCCATCAACAGCATAACCAACCCGCGTAATAAATCTATAGATACCAAACGCTTGGTTATTGATGACGCTTTGCTGCTAGGAGTAGAATCAGGTACAGTCATGCTTTGATGTTGGTTACCAATTGTTTTTGGGGCGTTCAGCCTTCAGCATTCAGCTTTTTGGTTGACAACTGATATTTGTAACTTTGGGAGGCTCCAGATTTTTTCGTTGCGTCTATAATAGTATAAAGCGATCGCTTGACTCTTGAAGAATTTGAGTGTGGAACAGACTTGGGTGTCTGTCCTCAATTCTCAATTCTTAATTAACATAGAAACAGCTGCATTTGGCACAAAAGCTGGTAACATGGTTCAGCAACTTCAGCCCACCACCGTTGATTCCGATTGGCTCTATCCCGAAAGTGATGGTAAACCTTTGTCTGACAATACTATTCAGTTTCGCATAATTACTACCCTTCAGGGGGGCATCGATACCCTGTTCGCCGATGACCCTAATGTTTTTGTCGCGGGAGATTTACTCTGGTATCCGGTAAGAGCGGTGGATGGGCGCTCAAAAAGTCAAGCACCAGATGTAATGGTGGTTTTTGGTCGTCCCAAAGGGGATCGGCGCTCCTATAAGCAATTCGAGGAAGACAATATCCCACCTCAAGTTGTCTTTGAAATTCTCTCACAGAGCAACACAGACGAAGAGATGGAGAAAAAATTTAATTTTTATGAGGGTTATGGTGTAGAGGAATATTATCTGTATGATCCGGCAACAAATGAACTAAAGGGATGGA
>JAAHGR010000021.1 GCA_010672425.1 Symploca sp. SIO2E6 | reverse complement strand
TGTGGTGGGAGATTGGACGGCGGAGGCAGGAGGCAGGAGGCAGGAGGCAGAAAGCAGTCCCGATGAAAAAATTTCACAAACAGAGATCGAAGCTTGGCTTGTCTCCCATCTAGCTCGTAATCTGAATGTGCGAATCGTTGGCTAGAAACCAATCATATCAATGATTAGGAGGATTAGCCGCAAGGTAACTGAACCTTGACAACTGAATGACCATGTAGGTGAGAATTAGTATCCTAGAACCTTCAAATCCTACCCCGTAGGTGCAGCGGTGAAAGCACTTCCCCCAGGTTCGAGACTAGCCATCAACGCCTGAAGCGGGGATGAAAGGTAGTAACACTGAAAGCCCAATTTGGTGTCTATCGAGCAAAGTACCCATGAGTAAAAGCAGCAGCTTGAAGATGCGATTGAATCGTCGTGACACAGAACCAGCGAAATAAGGCTGTATACGCTGGAGCCAAAAGGCACAGGATAAGGAGTTGGCAAGTATTCAGTTGACCAACAAAGCACTTCCAATAAACCCGGCGAATAGCATCACTCTAAAGGTACATAGTATGGTCATTCGGAACGAGATAACCTCTCGTCTGCTCTCAGGGTGGTCGAATCCCTGAGCAGGTGCTAACCGTATGTAGCGAGTAGGTGAGATTGAGTCAGAAGCGAAAGCCTAGGGTAACGCCTAGGATATGCAGACAGACTCACGGTGATTTGGAAGGTAGAGTCACGAGTAAGAGTTAATATGTCTAAAACGAGTTTAAAGACTACGGTGGAATGGCGCTCGATTAACTGGCGTAAGCTAGAACGTCGAGTGTACAAGCTCCAAAAACGAATCTATCGAGCCTCTCAACGTGGAGATGTAAAAGCACTTCGCAAACTCCAGAAGACGTTGATGAAGTCTTGGTCAGCAAGAGCTACTTCGGTTCGTAGAGTGTCTCAGGATAATCAAGGAAAAAAGACGGCTGGTGTGGATGGCGTGAAATCGCTAACCCCAAAGCAACGTCTTGACCTAATAAATCAATTGCACCTGGGAATCAAGGTCAGCCCAACTCGGAGAGTATGGATTCTTAAACCGGGAACGGAAGAGAAGCGACCTTTGGGTATACCTACAATGAAAGACCGAGCCTTGCAAGCACTTGTCAAGCTGGTACTAGAACCAGAATGGGAAGCGCGATTTGAACCTAACTCATACGGGTTCAGAGTCGGACGCTCATGCCAAGATGCGATAGAAGCCATCTTTCTAGCAATTAGGGTAAAACCTAAATATGTACTAGATGCAGATATTGCCAAATGCTTTGACCGCATCGACCAGGAAGCACTGTTAAGAAAATTAAATACATTCCCCACCATACGCCGACAAGTGCGAGCTTGGTTAAAAGCGGGAGTGATGGACGGCAAACAGTTGTTTCCAACATCTGAGGGAACACCGCAGGGTGGGGTCATCTCTCCACTATTGGCAAATATTGCCCTCCACGGGATGGAAGAACGAATTAAGCAATATGCAAAAACGCTCAAAGGTGACAAAAGAGCCAATCAGCAGTCACTCAGCCTAATTCGATACGCCGATGACTTCGTGATTCTCCATGAGGATATAACCGTAGTCCAAAGATGTAAAGAAATAATTTCCGAATGGTTAAATGGCATGGGTTTGGAATTAAAACCCTCAAAAACTCGACTTGCTCACACCTTTTACCAGTGTGAACAAGAGAAGCCAGGATTCAACTTCCTCGGTTTTACGATACAACAATTTCCAGTAGGAAAATATTACTCAAAACAGGGTTTTAAAACTATCATCACCCCAAGCAAGCAGAAGCAAAAAGTACATTACGACCAAATCGCCAAAGTTATTGAAGCCCACAAGTCAGCGCCGCAAGCGGCGCTCATCTCACACTTAAACCCGATAATCCGGGGATGGGCAAAATACTACGCGACTGTAGTAAGTAAGGTAGCTTACTCAGACATTGACAACCTCATGTACCAAAAGCTACAAGCTTGGGCAAAGCGCCGTCACCCAAATAAAAACTGGAAATGGATATCAAATAAATACTGGTGTCCGATAAACGGCGATAACTGGGTATTCGCAACCAGGAAGGAAGATGAAAAACTACTTCGGTTACTCAATCATGCCGACACTCCAATAGTGCGTCATGTAAAAGTTAAAGGCGAATCGTCACCATACGACGGAAATCTGGTTTACTGGAGTACAAGAATGGGCAACAACCCTGAAATGCCAGATAAGGTATCGAAACTCCTTAAAAAGCAAAAAGGGAAGTGTACCTATTGCGGATTATATTTTCGTGAAAACGATGTGATAGAAGTTGACCATAAAATCCCCAAATCGCAAGGTGGAAAGGATTCGTACAAAAATTGGCAGCTTTTACACAGACATTGCCACGACAAAAAGACTGCCAACGATGGCAGTCTCGGTACAAAATCCGGCTGTAATAGTGTCGAACCTAAGCCCCCCAAAAGATTAGAGATGGACAATGGAAAATGGGTAATGAGGTATGCGTGACAAGCACCAAGTCATTGAGGAGCCGTGTGAGGGGAAACTTTCAAGCACGGTTTTGGAGAGCAGCGGCTCTTGCGAGAGAGTCGCTGACTTTAATAGATTATGAGTTGTAACTTGCCGGTAGGGAGATCCTCTGGATTGAGGCGAATGGCTGTCCATAGTTCATCTTCCGGTATGGCTCCCCAAGGGAAAGAGTTTTGTCCCCATCCTGTTCAAAATAGGAATTCTGTTGCACCCGGTAACCTTGATCGTTAAGATTCATTTGTACAAAAGTATGACCACACCACTCCTGGGATGAACTAGTTATCTTTAAGGTTTGTGGGTTGAGCTGACGCTGTACAGGAGTGAACACGGAAGTCATCATCGAATAGGGGTAGATACCCGTGTTAAAGTTCTTGGTAAAGTTCAGTTTGAGTACATTGACGCTGTCATTGCCAGCTTGAGCCGGATTATCCAGCTTAACTTGCTTGCTACGGGAAAAATCCTCGGTGACAAAAATGAGAACGGCATTGCCTTGACGGATTTCTCCATACCGTGCCTGCTCAAGGGTATAGCTAGTTAACTCTGCTTTTCCTTTGTACCAGTAGTCACCAAAAGCATCGGTAACCGGACCTGCAAGTTTCAATTCTGAGGTACTGTTGTCGGAAACTGTATTAGCTACTGCTTCGGCAGTTGAATCCCTCGTAGCTGTAGCACAACCAGTTAAAGTAACTAGGACACAGGAAAAAAGCAATAATCTTTGTAAGTGGGTTTTCATAATTTTTAGGGAATTGGGAATTGGGAATTGGGAATTGGGAATTGGGAATTGGGAATAGAGAAATGCGCTAACGTTTTATTCAAAATCAATCTATTTGTCCTCTCCCGAAGCTCCCTGCTCCCTTGACAACGACATTTTTGTCTTAACTTAGTACCCAACATTGAACGAGCAACAATTGCAGTACATTGCCATAATGATCGAGGTTTGGCCGTCGCTAATTCCCTTGCAGCTTTAGCTTGTGGTGCTAGACAAATCGAGTGTTCTATTAATGGCTTAGGAGCGAGAAAAGGTAATGCTGATTTAGCTGCAGTTGTGATGGCGATTACCAATGCTCAGGGTTATCGAGTTGATGTTGAACCTAATTCATTACCTCAAGCATCGGAATTAGTTACTCAAATCACGGGAATTTCCCGGTAAAGTTCCCCTACACCTACTACCTACAGCAGTTTGCTCTGCTATGCGGTATCTTGTTGATCCCCCTAAATCCCCCTTAACAAGGGGGACTTTTTTTGACTTTACATTATTACAGTGCAAAGCGCTGTAACACCTATCTTAGGGTCTATTTCTCAATTAGAAAAAACGTGTTAAGATTTTCCCTTTATTTAGTGAAAAAAGATTAATAAATTTATCAATGATTGAACTTGAACTCCCTGGTCAGAAAATAGCAAAATCTAATCTGAGTGCAATTTTGACCCTGTGTACTGCCTTACTTGCCGTATCCTTTGCTCCTATTTTCATTCGCTTGAGCGAAACGGAGTTAGGAGCCAATGCCACAGTTTTTAACCGCATGTTTATCTTTGCAGTATTTTTTGGTATTGGTGGAGCGATACGCAGCAAAATTTATGCTCCTCAAGAAGTTAAGGAGCAAGAACCGATAACTACCCAACAATGGATGTTGCTCGTTGCTGTCGGCATTACTTCTATGACTACATTGATATTGTGGGCTATTTCTCTGCAATACACTAGTGTCGCTAAATCTATGCTCCTCAATAATCTAACTCCTGTATTTACTTGTTTGGGGGGGTGGCTCTTCTTGAACAAACGCTTCGACAAAAGGTTTATCGTGGGGATGGTAATTGCCTTATCTGGAGCGATTGCCTTGGGACTAGAAGATTTGCACAGTGCAGAGGGACATCTAATAGGAGATGTTTATGCCTTATTATCCGCTGTGTTTTTAGGATCCTACTTTTTGGTCGTGGAACGGCTACGCGATCGCTTTTGTGCTACAACTATCCTACTATGCCGTTGTGCGATCGGTAGTGCCTTACTCATCCCCATTGTTCTGTTAACCGAAGGTCAATTATTTCCCACCACCTGGGTAGCTTGGTTAGCAGTGATTGGATTAGGCATCATCTCAGAAGGTATTGGTCAACGTCTGCTGGCAGATTGTATGGATCAACTATCCTCTAGTTTTATCTCCCTCTTTTTGCTCCTAGAGCCAATCGTTAGTGCTATCTTAGCTTGGATGATCTTTGCTGAGAGCATCAGTACCACAACTGGCTTAGGGTTTGTTGTGGTTCTCACTGGAATTTACCTGGCTCAATCGAGTAAGTCTGCCACCAAAGAATATACAGTTTAACTGTAGTGACCAAGGTTAATCGGTTTTCTGGTTTTCCTGCTGTTGTTTGTCTGAGTTAGCCTTTTCCTTGGCTAACTCAACGAAGCTTTGCACGTCTTCTTGGAGAAACTGTTCAACTCGGAAAGCAAAGGTAGAATAGGCTTCCATGTGGTTGGGATACTCTTGGTAAGCGCCACCTAATTGAAAAAATTTCCACCCATCGCTTTTTAAGCACTCAGCGGTTTGCCGGTATTGAGTGTATTTATCACCAAAATGAAAATACTCCTCGACGGCAGCACTAATCGCCACTACCTGGCTGAGTCCAAAGGTAACCCAGCCAATACGTTTTCCGAGTTGGTTGTCATTGAAGTTCAGACTTACTAAAGCTGGAATGACGACGCCGCCAACAATGGTTGTCAGACGGAGGCGAGTTGACCATTTACTTGCTCCCTCAGCCTTACCTTCAAGCCATAATAGTTGATCCAGCCAGCGAGATTTCATAAACCGCTTGTTTAAATCCGGGAGTTCGAGGGAATCAATCAGTTCCGTGAATTCTTGTTTTAAGTATTCTCGATAAGCATTTTTCTTTGCCATTTTTCAGCCTCGTTTTACCTATCAGCACCCCAGCTGCTATAAACTAATATAGTATTATACCACACTGGCAAGATGCCAGTTCCACAATTTGGCCTAGAGCACCGATTCAGAAACCGGGTTTCTTTAGGTAAAATGCTGAGATGAGAGTTGTTTTCCCCACGAGAAACCCGGTTTCTAGGATTACTGAATCAACGCTCTAGACCTTAATCATATTCTTCCTGAGGCTCAAAATCAGCATCATTTTTAGGTGTAGGTTGGGTAGAGGAATGAGACCCAACACAGACGTTTCCAGTGTTGGGTCTCGAAGAAAGCTCTACCCAACCTACACTTTTAGCTGGGCTACGCCACTAAGCTTACGAAGTTAAGAAATAAATCAGAGGAAATGGCGGAAAACCCATTCCTTCGATAGTATGGGAAGGATAGTAGTCCGCCACTTTGTTATTGGTCATTGGTCATTGATCCTTAGTATAGAGGATTTTTTGACATTTGACATAAAACCGCTTTAACCAAACTGATAATGCTTCCTCACATCACTCTTAATTTGCCAGGTGCAAGACATTCCGGCTGGAAATGTGACTAGATCACCTTTCCCCATTGACACTGGCGTGCCAGCCTCTGGTGTCACCACTACATCCCCTTCAAGGAAATAGCAAGTTTCCTGCTCATCATAAGTCCAGGGGAATTCTGAGACTTCTTTACTCCAAGTTGGCCAACGAAACACCCCCAATTGGTTCAGATGTTCTTGAGTTGGTTGCTGCTCGACTTGAATTGCCTGGGTTAATTTGCTTGTCATGAGTTAGGTCTTAGGTGTTGGGTGTTAGGGGAAAATAGTTGGGGTGCAACATAGATCATGTTCCTTATGATACATCTTCCCAAAACCTCTAGCAAAAAGTTAACAAGACAATGCTAACCTACTAAAACCCTAATATCTTCTTGATGAGTTGAATTAATTTTACTCAAACTACTAATGATGTTGAATTGGCTATTCACTTCGGCAATTTCTAGTAATACATCACTAATAGGATAATTTTTTTCGGCTTGCAACCAAGTTAAGACATCAGCTAAACGCCAAAGAGAATACTTTCCCTCATGAACAGGAGCCGGTGCATGTTTAGCATCGCTTTCGATAAGTTTCCTGATGTTTTGTCTGGTACATCCTAGAAATTCTGCAATGTCTGTTTGACCAACAATATCTGGCGAGGCTTGAACAAGAACAGCATGAGGGATAGCTTTTTTGACGTCCCTAATGGCACTAGAAACAGCATCATAAGCAGAATGGGCTTCACGGATAAACTCTAATGCGATATATCCCTTCTTGCCTATTCCTATCAAAGCATCATCACAGCCATTTTCAGCCAATCTATCAACAAAAGATGCAGGTTCTGCATAATGATTCCGCAAGTCAAATTTTAAGGTGAATTCATATTCCTTAATGTTCATTACTTGCTCCTATCGTTCTCCTGTTTTGTGTGGATGCAACGATTTACTATACGGCGAATTAGTTGGCCGTGGTTGTAGGAATTCTTGGGTGTACTCCAAATACTAGATAAACAGAATTCACCACACCTACATTCCCTATCGTTGTATGGACACTTCATTTTTCCCCATGCGTGAGCACGAGCATTGGAAATCTCAATTTTCCATCCCTTTTCTTCAGCGTAGTTTAACGCTTTTTCAATATCTGGTTGAGGATGAGCTTTCCTGGGCATATTTACTTTATTTGTTTATATACTAACTAATTAAAGTGAGGTTGTCAACTGACAACCTCACTTTAAATTTCCCAGAGAAATCTATCGTCAGTTAGTAGCCAGTGCTTCTTCCTTCACCAGCTTATCCCAACCCAAATCCTTGAGGTTATTATTCCGACGCAAGGGACGAGTTGCCAACTCCAGAATATCACGAGCATTGGTAAAGCCGTGAATCAGAGCAAAAGTGAATTCCACAGACCACTTGGTATTGATACCCCGTGCTTCCATAGGATTAGCATGAGCCATCCCCGTAATCACCAAATCAGGCTGCAACTCATAAATTCGCTGAATTTGGTTGTAGTTGTCTGGCTTTTCGATAATCTTCGGTGTGGGAACACCCATTTCCTGGCAAGTCTTCTCCAGCAGATCTAACTCGGCTTTCTGATAGCGCTTATCCATATAAGGAATACCGATTTCTGGACAAGTCATGCCGCAACGAATCAGGAAACGTGCTAAAGAAACTTCCAATAGGTTATCACCCATGAAGAAGACTGACTTACCCCGTATTAGCTTGATATAGTCTTCCAAGCCTTCCCAGATCTTAGCTTCCCGTTCTTCTAGTCCTTTCGGTTCAATACCAAACACCGAACAAATCTTTTCAATCCAAGCGCGAGTACCATCGGGACCAATCGGGAATGGTGCGCCAATCAGTTTACACTTGCGGCGACGCATCAAGGTAGTAGCAGTTCGGGAGAGGAAGGGATTGACGCCAGCTACATAATAGCCTTCTTCGATTACCGGCAGTTCCGTATACCGTTTAGAAGGTAGCCAACCGGAAACTTTGACCCCCTGCTTCTTCAATTCCAGGGTGAGGTTAGTTACTACAGGGTCAGGTAGAGAACCAAACAACACTAATGGTGAATGATCTGCGTATTCTGACTCCTCGGCAGCAACTTCTTCTTTCTTACGTCCAAAGTTGAGCAGTTTAGCGATCGCATTGCGCTCTTCTTTCTCTTCTGCTACTATCGGAGCTTCTTTGGGACATTTGTGAACCATCGCCGCTAATACGGTATCTTCACCCTGAGTGAAAGCATAGTCCAAACCATTAGCACGAGCAGTAACAATGGGAATGCCAATCTCCGCTTCTAGTTTGGGAGCCAAGCCTTCCAAGTCCATCTTGATGATTTCGGTGGTGCAGGTACCAATCCAAACAATCACACTAGGGTTGCGATCGCGTTTAATTTGTAAACACAACCGTTTCAATTCTTCGTAATCATTGAGCTGAGCCGAGATATCTCCTTCTTCCAACTCAGCCATAGCATAGCGTGGTTCGGCGAAAATCATGACCCCCATGGCATTCTGGAGAAAATAGCCACAAGTCTTAGTACCAATCACCAAAAAGAAACTATCTTCAATCTTTTGGTAAAGCCAGGCTACGCAGCTAATCGGGCAAAAGGTATGGTAATTACCCGTTTCACATTCAAATTCTAGGGCTTGAGGTGCTTGAGCAATAGTCATTTGTTGTTTGTTGTTTGTTGTTTGTTGTTTGTCTTTTGTTGTGTGTTGTTTGTTGTTTGCCTTTTGTCTATAGCTTAATGACCAATGACTAATGACTAATGACCAATAACAAGTAACAAACAACGAATAACCAATATCTAGACCATCATCAGTTCTAATTCTTCTTCCTCAGTCATGGGTTGTGGTTTAGTTGGATTGAGGTAGAAGTCAGACAATAGGGAGAACAACTCCCGATCTTGAGCATCGTTTGGTACTACACCTTCTGGTTGACCTAAAATCTGATCAGCAATATTTAGGTAGTAATCGCAGACAGTTTGTAGGGAGGGGTCAGTCTCTGCCATTTCAAATAGGGTTTTGCCCTTAACTCGAGAAACCCGAATATCTTCGATTAGGGGTAGAATCTCCAGCACTGGCATCGGTACTGCTTCAATATACTTGTCGATCAAGTCGCGCTTTGAGGTACGGTTACCAATTAAACCAGCTAGACGCAGAGGGTGGGTTCGAGCCTTCTCTCGCACGGAAGCGGCAATGCGATTGGCGGCAAATAAGGCGTCAAAGCCGTTATCTGTGACAATCATGCAGTAGTCGGAATAGTTCAGGGGAGCAGCAAAACCACCACAGACGACGTCACCTAGTACATCAAAGAGAATGACATCGTACTCATCAAAAGCGTTAAGTTCTTTAAGCAGCTTCACTGTCTCACCCACGACATAGCCACCGCAACCAGCACCAGCTGGTGGACCACCGGCTTCGACACAATGAACACCAGCATAGCCTTTGTAGATGACATCATCAGGCCAAACATCTTCATAGTGGAAATCCTTGTCCTGAAGCGTATCGATAATAGTCGGAATGAGGAAACCTGTCAGGGTAAAGGTACTATCGTGCTTGGGGTCACAGCCAATTTGCAGAACCTTCTTGCCACGCTTGGCTAGAGCAACTGAAATATTACAGCTAGTTGTGGATTTACCAATGCCGCCTTTTCCATAAACTGATAGTTTCACTTTTCCTTATCTCCTCTTGTTTGGCTTAAAATTTGCATCTTTTCTTTTGGCGCTGATTGCATTATTCACTAACTGCCCAGGAAAAGAAAGAGCCTTGACTATTTGCAAGGGCTGTAAAAGCAATTAATCTACTTTATAGATTTAATATTGGTTTTTAAATTATCATAATTATTTTTTAAGGCTCATAAATACCTGATTATCATGTTTTTTGTTTTACTTTAATATAAATAAGAACAAAAACAAACTAATTAACAAAACTGGTAATTTCACTCCTTCAAACATTGATATCTCCTTGGCAGCTGGGGGAGCTGAGGAAGCTGGGGGAGAGGGATTAGAGCTTATCGGAGCACTATTGCCATCCAAGCTACTTATTGTCTAGGATCTTTGTAAAAAAAAGTTAATTTTATTATTATTATCTTTTTCTTACTTGTTAGTTGTTACTCACCGTTCGCTTATTTGAAAATGAGTTAGGGAAATTATCTACGAGGGAATGGGGATTCCAGGCCCTGGTAAATTAGTTTGACAAATTCACCAAAATGTGTATATGCGACATTAAGCGATCACCCAATCTGGAGCTGTTTTTAAAATCTGTGAAATACACGCTTATATAGCGTATGGCAATTTTCGCTAACCACTAGACAAAATGGGCGAACGGTGAGAAATAACAAACAACAAAGCAGCGGGCATCTATCCCCTCATCCCTAAATCAATGATCTTTCCGCCGCTTTCGGTAATTTTTGCAGAGGAAAGCCCAGAGTTTCCCTTTGCTCTAGGTACAATTGCGCCACTCGCTTGGCTAAATTACGGATTCTGCCAATATAACGTGTCCGCTCCGTAACCGAAATCACCCCTCTAGCATCAAGTAAATTAAAGGTGTGAGAACACTTCAAAACATAGTCCAGGGTAGGTAAAACCAGTCCCTGTTGGCAGAGTTGTCCGGCTTCCTGCTCGTACAAACCAAACAAGGTAAACAGCAACTCCGGGTTAGATGCCTCAAAGTTATAGGTACATTGCTCAATTTCCCCCTGTAAGTAAATATCCCCATAATCAACTTGGTCATTCCATTTGATTTTGGCGATCGCATCGACATCCTGAAGGTACATCACCAATCGCTCTAGTCCATAAGTAATTTCAATCGAGACTGGACAACAATCAATGCCTCCACACTGCTGGAAGTAAGTAAACTGAGTAACTTCCATCCCATCTAACCAAACTTCCCAACCAACTCCCCAAGCACCCAAAGTAGGAGATTCCCAGTTATCTTCTACAAAACGAATATCATGCTCTTCAGGACGAATACCCAATGCTTGGAGTGAATCTAGGTAAATTTCCTGGATATTACCCGGTGAAGGCTTAATCAGAACTTGGTACTGGTAATAGTGCTGGTAGCGATTAGGATTTTCACCATAGCGTCCATCAGTAGGACGTCTGCACGGCTCCACATAAGCCACAGACCAAGGCTCAGGTCCAATTGCTCGCAAAAAAGTTTGGGGATTCATAGTACCCGCCCCTTTCTCCGTGTCATAAGGTTGAGCAATCAAGCAACCGCGATCGCCCCAAAACTGATTTAACCTAGCAATCACTAACTGAAAATTCATGCCTCACTCCCCTCGATCAAGTCCAAAGCAGATTACAACGACTCATTCATTGTGGCGCAAATGTGTCTCCACAAGAGGCTTTGAGGTATTTTTGAATTTTTTTTTCTTTGAGGGGTTGACAAACCCAGTTAGCTTAGTTATATTGATAAAGGCTCGAAAACAGCGCAAGCGAAAGCGGGTCACGAACCTAGAAAATTTAATAGTTTGAAAGTTATTGCACAATACCTAACTCGTCAAGAAAAAGATATGAGCAAGCGGTGAAGCA
>JAAHGR010000209.1 GCA_010672425.1 Symploca sp. SIO2E6 | reverse complement strand
TTATATCATGTCCGGTTGAATACTTACACTTTGGTGGAAACGAGGCTCCGAGGCAGGAGGCTCCGAGGCAGGAGGGAAGAAAGAAGGTTGCAAGGTCGAAGGGAATTATAATTAATTATCCGGACTTGATATTATACCAAATCCGGTTTACATAGGCTGATTACCCATATCAACCAAATCCGCTTATATCAAAGGCTTGGGCAAATTGTGATCTTGTACTTTTAAAAGCGGATTTGGTATTAGACGCGAGCAAGATGCTCGCACTACATTTATTACATTATTTGAGGTCTGTTACTGATTGCTCTTTGTTGGTTGCTTTTGCTTTGCTTTTATGTTATTATCCTACAATGGAAAAATGTGGGCACATATATAAAGGAAAATGTAGGTTGGGTGAAGGGTTTTTAAAGCGATCTTATTCCACTATGTTGCGATCGTTTCAGGCACTGGCAAGATGCCAGTTCCACGGATGTGAGTTCTACAAACTATATTAGTGCGATCGCTACTTTTTATCTGCTGCCAAATAGTATTAATCTTTGATAATCGGATTTTTTGATCTCGACTGATTAAAGACACTCCTAAATAGGGTTTGCTGAATAAGTAATAAGTAATAAGTAATAAGTAATAAGTAATAAGTTAAGAGTTCCGAGTCGCTTGTTGCATAAGGCTTTCGGGTAATTTGTCCGGGCGCAACTACCGAGATTTTAACCCCGAACATTTTTGATTTAATCAGGTGTTACCCTACTATAGTGCAAGGAAATTGTATCGACGGGCTCAAAAACCTTGCACTTATCAGAGCCAATAAATGCTTGAAAGCTATACTATACAGCGCCTTCAGACTTATGCAGCAGACCCTAAGTAGGAAGGAAGGTCGGCAGGAAGGTGCTTTGGAAAATGCCTATGAAAGTTTAATTACTGTGCTTGAAACTAAGTTTACTACAACCATACTTCAGTCACGGTATAGGTTTGAGCAGCTTCGCACTCGACTTCAATCGATCAAGGATATTGCCTTCTTCAAACAACTACTCAAAAAAGCTCTTACTGTTTCTGCTTGGGATGAGTTTGAGGAATTTGTAGAAAACAAACAGCTGCCAGAAGTAAGCACAGGTGAAGTTGTTGAGCAATTGAGAAACACTCGTGAGAATATTATCTATGTTCTGCAAGCTCGATTCGGAGCACAAGAAGATATTGAAGAACGGCTACGGGATAGTTTACAAGTCATTGGTGATTTAGAAAGGTTGAGAGATTTACTCAAACAAGCGGCTACGATTGATTCTTTGGAGGAGTTTGTAGCTATTTTGAGGTAGTGTTGGGTTTCGCGATCGCTTCTATCGTTTGCCAAAATCGATACCTCAGGGCGAAGCATACCCTTCGGGAACTGCTTCGCAGAACGGACTGAAAAACTAGGGTTTGAGGGATAAATTATCGCCCGAATGCTATGCTGCTACGCACCATGCTACGCTTTCCGCCCCTACATCTAGTTCTGGCAAGTGTCCTCTTTAAAGACATCGAAATCCATCTTCTCCTTTAAGTTTTCGATCAAAAGTTACTGTTTCAGTAGAACCAATATGATAACTGATTGCACCTATCAAATAGTCAGAAAAATCTGCTCTTCCTTGCTTAGTACGCTGCAATGCTTGGTAAATAATGGAGCGGTTTTCAAACTCAAACTTAGGAGTCTGAATCATTAACTCTATTACTTCGAGGATCTCATCCTTGGTAAACTTGTAAGGTTCTCCTCTAAGAACCCAGATCATCTCACACAAGACAATGTTGGGAATCAAGCATTGTTCGCTCTCTTCAATGATGGCGGTTGCTTGCTGCCACTGCTGTTCATTATCTCTAGTAACGTAGCGAATCAAAATATTAGTATCAAGGGTTATCAATCGCTTATCTCCTGATGAAGAGAAGTAATGCTTTGGGCAATTGCTAAGTCCATTTCTTCAGTGGTAGCAGCTTTCAGGCCAGGGCGGTGTAACTTTCCGGACAAAGTTTCTACAGGTATATTGAGAGAGATTAGTTTAACTCTACTTTCTTCATCGATAACAAAGGCTACTTTACTACCTGGTTGAATTTTAAGGTGGTTGCGAATTTCTAAGGGTATGACTATTTCTCCCTTGCTGCTAACTATTCCACTGAGCATGGTAATAACTTCTGTGTTAATTTCCTTCTTGTATAATTGTAATACATTCCTACCACCTACAATCTATCACTCTGTTGGGTTTCGCGATCGCTTGACTTAGCCGACAAGACAAAGCGATCGCTCCCTTTAACCTAACCCCCCAACGGATTAACCCACTCCTAGCCCCCTCACAAGGGTAGGTTTTTTACATTATCGTATAATGGGAGTCAGACAAGGGAGACAAGGGGGGAAAGTGGACAAGGGAGAAGAAGAAAAAAGAGGTATTAAAACTCATGAAGATCTCATCATATATCAAAAAGCATTTGATGCAGCTATGACTATTTTTGAATTATCTTGCGCAATTTCTCTCTGTTGAAAGATACTCTCTGACTGACCAAAGAAAGTCGTTCATCTCGCTCGGGAAAGTGCTAACCTTGCTGAGGCGTGGCGAAAAAGAAGATATCAAGCATCATTTGTCTCTCTCATTAAATGATTGTGAGTCTGAATCGGCTGAAACGCAAGTCTGGCTCAAAGAAAGCTGTAAAGTGTAATTATATATCTGTAGAACAAGGAAGAGAATTATATAGCAGATATAATCAAATTTTAAGTGGACTAGTCAAAATGATTAATGAGCCAGAAAATTGGTTAATTGGTTAAGCAATGTTACAGAAGAAGTATCTCAAAGACTGGTCAAGAATTGTATCTTATCACTTCCCCCATTTATCATTGCCAGAAGTGATAGGCTTGGCTAGCTGGAGTTTTGGCATGGTTTTAACTGGTTCAAGTAGTCTAAGGCAAAATCTGTTTCAATCTTTGTCAAATGCCATACCGGATGATTGGCAGGTCATTGTCTCGGCAGATAGGGGATTGTATGCTGATTGGTTATTTGCTGAAATTTGTGCTTTAAATTGGCATCCTTTTTTAAGAATCAATTATCAAGGAACATATCAAGTAAGAGGAGAAAACGAATGGCAATCTTTAGAGACAGTTGTACCTCAGACAGCAGTGAGTTGGTCCGGTAGGGTTACTTGTTTTAAAACTAACCCTATTGATTGTACTTTATTAGCATGTTGGTCTGAAGGTTACAAAGCTCCTTGGTTAATTATTACTGACTTAGAACCAGAACAAGGAAAAGTTCGATGGTACAGTTTACGCATAGGAATTGAATCGAGTTATCGAGATGTTAAAAGTGATGGTTGGCAGTGGCATAAAACCAGATTAAGAGAACCAGCTAGGGCTGAGAGAATCTGGTTAGCTATGGCAGTAGCTACTCTCACCGACTGTAACAGTTGGTACTAATGAACAGAGACATTTATCAGACAAGTTCAACAATCAAATAATTATCGAAAACTGTGACAATCAGCAATTTAATTTGAAGCCAACAAATCGAACGATATCCTGTTTTTTAAAGGGGCTACTTAATATTCTTGCTGATATAATTTGTGGGAAAGGTATTTCCTTAAATGGATTATTTCCACAATCATATGAGTGTCGTGAATACTTCGTAATCTACAATTCTTTCTTTCTTCCTTGTCTACTTTCCCTCCTTGTCCTCCTTGTCTCACTGACCCTAGTATCTTATGTAAAAAACCTACCCTTGTGAGCCCCTAGCCCCTCCCAGGAGGGGAACCGGAGCCCTGACAAGGGAGGAAAACCGAATATAATTATGTTCGGTTGTCGCAAATCAAAGGATATCGTCTGACAATAATTATGAATACCGAGCTTGCTTTATGGAACGTCGTGATTAACTTGCCTGAATCTCTGAAAACAGAACTATTGCATTATGCAGAATATTTACAAGAAAAATATCCCAATAATCAACAATTTCAGGATCACAGAGAAACTGCTCATGGTTATGGTAGTTGGGCCGGTCAAATCATTATGTCTGATGATTTTGATGAACCACTAGAAGATTTGGCGGAATATATGTAAAATGAGATATCTTTTGGATACTCATGCTTTTCTTTCAATATATAAACATTCAAATATTACCTGTTATCGATAAAGATATTGAGTTATATTCCGGACTTGCTTTTCCATCCAATCATCGCGATCTCTTTGATAGAATGTTAATTGTTTAAGCGATGCATCACTCTCTTATTTTGATTAGTACAGATGTCAAGTTTGATGCTTATCCTATTCAAAGGCTATGGGATTGAAATCAATAAACATCAGGTAGTCAGAAAAATCTGCTCTTCCTTCTCTTGTAACTGAAAGGAGATTGAGTGTACGAGATGCCGGGGCGGGTTTGTTTAAGTTATCGTTGAATAGCCAAGTTTCGGGTGAACCCGCCCCTACAAACCTACCACCTATCACTCTGTTGGGTTTCGCGCTCGCTTGACTTAGCTGACAAGAAAAAGCGATCGCTTAGGGGTTGAGAAACCGGGTTTCTTGCTGAGATCTTGCTTTCGAGGGCAAAATTATCCCAGAAACCCGGTTTCTGCCATCGTGCGATCACTTAGGGGTTGAGAAACCGGGTTTCTTGCTGAGATCTCGCTTTTGAGGGCAAAATTATCCCAGAAACCCGGTTTCTGCCATCGTGCGATCACCTAGGGGTTGAGAAACCGGGTTTCTTGCTGAGATCTCGCTTTCGAGGGCAAAATTATCCCAGAAACCCGGTTTCTGCCATCGTGCGATCACTTGGGGAACGCATCTAAATTAAGTTGACAAATCGCGATATCTGTGAATTTAAGCTGAATATTGATAATTAGTTCATCAATAATCACTAATGGCGACAATTCCGATCTTTGAACTCAAACAGGTATCCCAGCAATTTGGCCAGTTTCGGGCATTAACTAACCTTAACCTCCAGATTTATCCTGGGGAGAGAGTTGCTCTATTAGGGGCGAGTGGTGCGGGTAAAAGTACCTTGATTCGCCTCCTCAATGGCATGTTATTCCCCAGCCAAGGAGAAGTTTGGGTCTTAGGGCGCAATCTCGCTAAAATCTCCCCGCGCCAATTACGTCAGGTACAGCGTCGCCTGGGTACTGTTTACCAACAGTTCAATTTAGTCAATAACCTCCGGGTCATTCATAATGTTAATGCTGGCCATTTAGGACGTTGGTCATTGATGAAAGCTGTTGTTTCTTTATTGTTTCCTCAAGAGGTAGAAACTGCTCTGAGGGCTTTAACTCAGGTAGGAATTCCTGAAAAACTCTATGCACCTACCGAATCCCTGTCTGGAGGACAGCAACAACGGGTTGCCTTGGCTAGAGTGTTGGTGCAAAATCCTGAGGTGATTCTTGCCGATGAACCGATTTCTAACCTGGATGGGCAACTGAGTCGGGAAATTATGGATTTGCTTAAGGAGATGAGCGAAATTGGGGGCAAGACATTGGTAACTAGTCTACATTCTATTGAATTTGCCTGTAGTCATTGCGATCGCTTGGTGGGATTGCAACGGGGACAGATTGTTTTTGATGTTCCTCCTGCGGCTTTGTCTCAAACTATGATTGATGAATTATGGGGGGTGGGACAATAAACCACAAAGGCACAAAGGACACAAAGGTAAACAGTGGACTGCTGTGGGGACTGGGTTTTACCATTGCGATCGCGATGGCGGCTATTCAAGCTGGTATCTTTGAGCAAGATCTTGTCAATCCGGGAGGATTTCCCCAACTGTTGCAGTTTTTGCAGGCAAGTTGGCACCCCGAAGTGAGTCCTGAGTTTCTGAGCCTCACTCTGAAGGCTACCCTCACAACCCTAGCTTATGCTGCCTGCGGCACTTTCCTGAGTATTTTGCTCGGGGTGGTTGGGGGAGTTGTCACTTCGCAGGTATGGTGGTCAACAGTTTTGCCTCAATGGACTCTGGGACAACCTATCTGGCTCTTAATTCGGGGACTGCTGGCTTTTCCCCGAGCGATTCATGAGATGATCTGGGGAATTTTTTTGGTCAGTATCTGGGGTTTAGATCCTCTGGTGGCAATTATGGCTATTGCTATTCCCTACGGAGCAATTGTCGCTAAAATCTTCTCAGAAATTCTGGATGAAACGCCCCGAGGGCCTTTGATGGCTTTACTCAGTAGCGGTGTCTCGCCCTTGATAGCCTTTCTTTACAGTCTCATTCCCCAGGCTTTTGCCAATCTCCTCTCTTACAGTCTCTATCGCTTTGAATGTTCTGTACGTTCAGCTACTGTAATGGGACTGGTTGGTGCTGGCGGTTTGGGCTATGAGATATTACTGAGTTTACAGTCTCTGCGTTACGAACAACTATGGACGTTTTTCTATGCGTTGGTGTTATTAAGCGGTGTGATTGACATCAGTAGTGTGATCTTGCGCCGTCGGATTAATTTCAGAGTAGTGTTAATTTTAGTGGCTTTGTGTTGTTGGAGTTTTTGGTATGTTAGCCCTGATGTGAGCAAGTTTTGGTCTCCTCGGACTCAGCGACTCTTGGGTGAGATTGCCCAAGCATCATTACCCCTAGATTTTCAGGCGGTGCCCTTGCCTCAGTTGTGGCAGCTATCACTACAAACTCTAGCTATGTCTATCCTAGCGACTGTTAGTTCTGGTATTGGGGGAATTGTTCTGTCTTTTCCGGCAGCTCATAATTTTTGGCTACCGGGAGGATTGCTCAATCCCAGCCCCAAAGCTTCTCCATTAGCTGCCTTACAAGGTTGGACGCTCCTAGTACTCACTAGGTGTGTGCTACTCTTTTGCCGAGCAATTCCTGCGCCAATTTGGGCATTAGTAGTGATGTTTGTTATGTTTCCAGGAATTTTACCTGGTGCGATCGCTTTAGGATTGCATAATTTGGGTGTCCTTGGCAGGTTGATGGCAGAAATCAATGAAAATTTGGAAAAGCCTCCTTTAGAAGCCTTAAAAGCACAAGGAACTCCAGGAGCGCTCTTGTTTCTCTATGGGATATTCCCCATGAATTTACCTCGGTTCCTGGCTTATATTTTCTATCGCTGGGAGGTGTGTATGCGAGAGACGGTGATTGTCGGGTTAGTTGGGGCTGGAGGATTAGGGGTCTTGTTGACCGAACAATTGAGCAGCTTTGATTATCAAAGTGTGGGGATAACACTGATTTGTTTTGTCTTTTTAACTTTTTTCGTTGATTGGGTAAGTGCTGCTGCTAGAGCGACGCACAACAGTTAGGGCGAGTGAGAATAAGTAACAAGTAACAAGTAACAAGTAACAAGGAATGAAGCATTTATCCTAGTTTTGGGCACTCAAATCCCTAGAGCGATATTGGCACGAGTGGTTTTCCACACCTAGAATTCCAAGGCTCTTGCCAAGGACCGCCACCTATTTCTAATCCACAAACCGAACTACTTGCCTTTAGGAGAGTTGTGGACTTATTACTACTTCGCTCTCGTAGTTCTAGAGTCAACCTACCTCGCATTGTATCTCGGCAAACAAAGATTAAGCCTTGTTGAGTAGGTGCTCGCAGAGGTGTTCCTGGTAAATTGGTAGTGCCAGTTAACTCAACTTCATACTCATCATTGCTGGCTTGCATCTGCCAACTACCCCAAGGTTGAATCTGCCAGTTAACTTGTGAATTCCAGGGTACGAATTCATAGAACTTACCCTGATAGTGAATGCCAACCAATGCCACGGATTCTTCCCACCACAACACCTTCCGTCTACCACCTCCAGCAGTGAGAGCCAGATCCGATTCCTGCTCAAAGCTATTGCAATTGAGCCAGAACCATTTTTTAGGAAAGGAGTTACCCCAGTTCTTTTCCCCATAGGCAGGGGCATCAGTAAACCGGTAGAGTTGACCATGCCAATCAATCCAACCAGTTGCCAAACCGTGAGCCATCAAAATTTGCCATCCTGGTTCAAATATGGGCAAATAAGAGAGCCAGCCAGCAGTTGCTTGTTGTGGTGTACCGGCATCGCCCCAGCCATAAATAGGTTGGAGTTGATATTGCCAACGACAATAAGCTTGACTGGCAGGATCATAAATAATGCCTTGATTCAAGGTGGCTGTTGCTTGATAGCCTTCCTGGATGTGAGCCTCAAATTTAGCTGGATGAAGCTGTTGGGGTGGAATTTTTAAAGTAGTTTTACCCCAATGTCCCAAACCTAAGGATGAAGCAGAACTCCAAAATTGGTCAACTTGGGGAAAAGTACGGCAGAAATATTCGTCATCAGGGCCAAGAATTTGGGCTGCACCACCACTACAAGGTTTACCACCGATGGGGTCATCAATGGAATACATAAAGGCAAAGGTTTGTCCGCAGTTGGGTAAAGTAACTCGGAAGTACCAACCTTCAAAAAAACGAATATCACTACCGTCCCAGTGATATTCGCTGTGAGGTGTTTGTTGAGGATTGAGCATGAAATAAGTAATGAGTAATAAGTAATAAGTAACAAGTAACAAGTAATAAGATACCTATCACCTAACACCTAACTTGACGCACCCCCTTTGAAGAATACACTATTACGGATAAAATCACTCAAGAGTTGTGGTGGATCTGTGTCTGGTTTTCTTTGAATTACCCGCCGTAATCTCCATGAGGCAAAACCTAAAATCCAGACGGTATCAGCTAAGAGAGCATAGAGTAAACCATGGTTTTTCACAAAATATCGTCGCCTGGAATCAAACCGATAGGTTGGTAGACGCTTAGCTGGTTCTAAGCTGTCATAGGTATAGCCTGTGCTTTGCCCGCCGATATGTTGAACTAAACTTTGAGGTACGTACCAACAGGACCACCCTGCTCTTTTCGCCTGCAAGCAAAAGTCTGTCTCTTCGTAGTAGAGAAAATATCCCTCGTCCATCAATCCAATGGAGTCAAACACCTCACGGCGGATGATGAAGCTGGCTCCGGGTATCCAATCAGTTTCACTGGGTTTGTCAGGAGGCATAGAACGGTCAATTACCCAGTTTGACAAGAGTTTAGACACAATGCCAAGGTTCAAACCTCCATCTAACTCACTCAGTATAGTAGGAAAGCGGAAAGTGATGTGCCAAGGCTCGCCGTCAGGTTTTTCTAGAGCACTGCCAGCTATGCCTGCTTGAGGATGCTCATCCATAAAATCTACTAGTACCTTAAGAGCACCAGGACGAGCAATCGAGTCTGGGTTGAGTAAGAAAAAATAAGGGGGTGGATTGCTTGACTTTAGTGCTGGGCGAATTCCAGCATTGTTGCCGAAAGCAAATCCGCCGTTGTAGTCTGATGGCAAGAGGGATGCCCAGTCACTCCAGCCTTCAGTTTTGATTGCAGTTCCAATTTTTTCAGCGGAGCCATCCCCAGAATCGTTATCCACAACTACAGCTTGCATACCTGGTAGGGATTGGACTTCACTCACCAAGGAACGCAAGCAATCAATCGTCAGATTAGCAGTTCGGTAGTTGACTATAACTACGAGCAAAGGGCACAGGTTATTTGGTTCAATTATATTAGACATATTTGCTTATTACTCTCTAGAAACAAGGGAATGGGGAATGGGGAATAGGAAATAGGGAATGGGGAATGGGGAATGGGGAATGGGGAATAGGGAACAGAATTGTTTCTTCCATTAAATTGGGGGCGCGAAGCGCTCAGAGGCGAGCTCTTGAGAAACAAGGGAATGGCAACAGGATGGCCGAATCCTTTGATATGACTAGTTTCTAACCTTTTTTTTGCGAAAGTCCCTAAAGATGCTTATTACTTATTACTCATAACTCATAACTCATTACTCATTACTCATTACTTCCAAGAAACCCTAGCAGTCATAACCAAAATCAGCTAAGTTCATGCCAATCAACTGGCTTGTCTTTTGATTACTCTCTCGAAAAGAATCCCCAATTGTATCGGCAATGAATTGCTTCAACTTATCTTCGGTACGTTTGTGAATGCTTGGCGGCACCAATTTATCAAAAGTTACTGAGAGTTTTTGGACAATGCGCCAAGCTAGGGGAATTTGGGAACCACCAAAATTCCCCGACTTATAAAAGAAGTTGAGCCTTCTTTTAAACTCAATCGTCGGACCTCTGAAGCCGACATTTTTGGACTCGTTTCGATATTCAGGAGTTCCATCTAAGCCAGCGAAACTGAGAATTTTTTGACTTAAAAGTTGTTGTTTTTCTTTCAATAATTCAAAGGGCAATACCAGTATATTATCTACTCCAAACAATTTTTGATAATAGGCAATCAATAAATCATACTCAAGATAAGCTAACCGACACAGAGGACCAAATCCTGGTTTCTTTGGTCCTGCACCAATGAACTTTTCTAGGGTTGTGATCCCTCCCATTTTAATGTGCTCCCGATAGGATGAGAGCACCATGGATTTTTGTTCACGGATCAATAGGAGAATCCGAGCTTCTGGAAAGACGGCATGAATCCGATCAGCAACTTCTTTTCCATAATATGCACCCTTAATCTGATTGCCTGCTAAAGACTCGTGGGAAATGAGGGGGACCATGGATCGCTTAGCAGCTTCCTGCAAACCTGGTTCAAACACTTTGAATGCTGATTCGGCAGAAAAATGGAAGCCATCCGTAATCACAAATTGCTCGATCGCTTCACCAGATTGTGAACCCCAGGGGGCCAAAAAACCTAGTTCTTCATTATTGAAAATAACTTGCTGTAACCAGGTGGAGGCGGTCTTGGGGAGACCGATATGGATCAGAGGTTGCGGGTATTTCATAATGCTTTATTTGTGCTCCTTGTCCTCTCTAATTAATTCAGCTATCGCAATGCCTTGCTCGCCCTTAACAGAATAGAGCAAGTAAGATTTTTCCCCCTCTAAATAGATCGCTGGATCCCGCAGCTGCCGCACAGGCTTCATCGCTGGACCCAAAACGGAAGTTTCGACTGGCAAATTAACTCCCTCGTAATCCATTTCAGGCTTTATTGAGTTCTCCCCGCTTTAAAAAGACGGGGATTCTAAGCGGTTGTTCCGAGGGAAGTTTTAACCGCGCTCTTCACTTTGCTTACGATATAATTTAGATAAATTTGTTAAATCATATCGTTTTGGCAGACTCAACACTGCCCTACGCACCTTGACTAAAGACAACTTTAGCTGTGAGCTTACCTTTCTTAAAATATTGGCTGCACCGTTGCAGTCACTGTTA
>JAAHGR010000208.1:8084-11149 GCA_010672425.1 Symploca sp. SIO2E6 | reverse complement strand
TATAAACACAGATGAATCCTTCTTTTTCAAGCTTGGCTTTAGTTCGCGTCCATAAGCTAGTTTTGCCCATTTGTCGTGCATTAAACACATAGCAAAATTTGCCCATTTTCAAGGCTTCATAAAAATCGCGATCAGCTTGTCGCTCTACATAAGTAATATCATTTGGTCTTAAGGTGCCGCCAACATTATATTTATAATTTGAGTGATTTGTGTTATCCATCGCCATTGAAAAATTTCCCCCTCAATCATATCTAGGTTGAACTTCTTTTGCTAGTTGCTTGTAATTTCTATTCCCATGAACAATCTCGAAAGTACAAGCGATATAAATCAAATAATGGCAGCACTTTATTTCCCTTAAACTTAATTAGTCCCATATTGCGCAGTTTAAATGCATCATTTTTACCGATCTCTACTGGAATATTTACTCCTGATCCAGCTACCTTAATCATAGCTTGTGCAAGTTTTATCTGACTTTTAAGATTTAACCAATGACGGCGTAAATGTTTGTAATATGGTCCCTCGTCTGTAGGTGCTATTCTCAAAAAATCTGCTATACTTAGTTGTTTAGATACGATTTCATAGAGAGCAACTCTAATTAGGTAAGGATGTCCACCCACCATTGTTGTTAGTTGAACAATCTCATCGTCGGAGACAGTAATTCCCTGTTCTTGTGCTAGATTTTTTACTTGCTCTTTACTGAACTCAGGCAGCTCAATAGGTAAACCCACATTAAAGGGAGATTGATTGATGCTTAGTTGGGGAAAATCTTCTGAGCAATAACTCACGACTAATCGCAGATTTTCCCAGATAGGATAAATTTTTGATGCTTCACGCCAGTCACGAAGTAAGGATGGAAAATTATTGGCAATGGCAGAATATTTAAAAATCTCGTCTAAGTCATCTAAGATTAAAACTATTGGTTCCTTACATTTAGATAGAAAATATTTCTCTATATAATCACTGCATTTTTGCTTATTACCCAGTGAACTCTTTGACCAAAATTCAATAACACCGTTAGCAGACTTTAGCTGTTGTTCAATACTCAAACAAAACCATTTCAAAAAACTCTCCAGGTTGTCAAATGCCTCAGTGTCTGCCTTTTTAAGTTTCAAAAAAACTGTTTTATAGTTAAATTGCTGGACATGCTTGATAATTCGTATTAATAGGGATGTTTTTCCCATTTGGTGAGGTGCTTTAATACGAATTAGTGCACCTGGCATAGTAACCTCTTTGAAACAATCATTCTCAACTGACGAGCGATTTATATAAAAGTTTGAACTTAAAGGAACTGGTCCTTCTTCGGGGCGCTCTAATTGTCGTCGTTGCTCAGGGGTTAAACTACTCCGTTGAACCGGCGAAGTAGAAGTAGGCATTTCTCCTGGCAAAAATTTACTACCACCTGCGTAGTAACAGAGGGGGAAGTTATCCCCTAAATCAGCCTTCTTAACTAAGGGGTGTTGAGGAAGGGGAGCTCGCTTGGGAACCTCCTGGAACAAATAACTCAGAACCTCCATAATCCGAGCATAGCCATCCTTCCCCTTTGCCCCTTTCCCCTGTAAAGCTTCCAGCAAGCAAGCCGTAAAAATACTATAGGGATCATCGCCAATATAAGACTTCTCATCCTCGTGAGAGGAGGCAACGATAACTCTACCACTTCCTGAATCCAAAGCATCCAACAATTCTTGAGGAACGGGGGATTTGACAAATCTCGTGCTAGAGTCCTTAGGAATTCCCCCCGCATGACAACAGTCTAGTAGTACAATCAGCTTCTTTGCCTTGATTGCTTCAATCTTTTGGGTAAACTCCAACCCAGAGATGGCAGTTTCTCCTCTGTTGTTTTCCTCGTAACCATAAGGCACTAAGAAATACTCCTTTGTATCTTGAACTTGAAGATATCCCCCGTGACCAGAATAATAAACGATCGCTGTCGCCATGGGATTCTGGTTGCAGCGCTCAATCAATTTGTCAAACCCCGCAAGGATTCCCTGCCGACTCGCAGAAGCTTCCGTTAGGAGGCTCACCTGCTCCGGTGGATAGGCGGCACGATGAGGATTAACTAGCACACCCCGCAAAGCTGTCGCATCGGTAACAGTGACGGGTAAATCAACTCCCACACCGATGAGTAAGGCGTAACCATTGGCAAACAGTTGGTTAGTCATGCTCAATTTAGAATTTATAATTTAGAATTGCTGAATTGAGAGCGATCGCAATTAAAGATCATACTAACATTCCACATCCTAGAGAGAAAGGATTTAGCCATCCTGTTGTCATTACTATTTTCTCAAGAGTGATGAAGGCGGTCGGCGGGGGAGATAGTTTATATGCGCACACCTTTTCCATTATTAGAAATAATAGCAAAAAGTAATTGCAATTGCAACTAATGGTAAACTGCACTCTTCTAGATGCCAGTTCCACAGAACCAATTACTCATTCTAAATTCACCCATTCTAAATTCCAAGGTCTTCTGCATAGCTATAAACTTCCACTTCTAATTCGGAGGCGATTTCCTTGGCTCTAGGATGAACCATTGGTGAAATAACGATCTTACGGTTTGCTGTTTGTTGGTGTCGGTTTTGATAAAACCTTACTTTCCGCTCAAAAGTATAGATATCTGACTTACTCATCGAAGACTTGATTTCACAAATAATCAGCAAACCATTTTTAATCAACAAGTCCAATTCTACCTGTTCCGGTCTACCAAACACTTCTCCGGCGCTGTCGTATTCGGTGAGGTGGAGTACTTCTACTGCAAAAGAGTCTTCTAAGATTCCTTTGAGGGCATTGCGAAAAGAGCTTTCCGAATAGAGTCCCCATCTGGCTCCTAAGGCTCCAATAGTACTATCGTGCTTACTATTAAGTTGTTTATTTTCTAGTAAAAGTTGCTGGATTTGCTTGTGGTTTTCTTCCCACTTGCGGCTTTGTTCCTCCCACTTACGGCTTTGTTCCTCGCGATCGCGTCTCAGTTCTGCAAGAATCTGATCAAAACGGCTTTCGGTTTCTTGTTTACCAGCATAGTAGTTTTCTACTGTACGCAAGACAAAGTCTCGTAGGTCTCGATCTTGCTG
>JAAHGR010000208.1:0-7984 GCA_010672425.1 Symploca sp. SIO2E6 | reverse complement strand
TTTGTTCCTCGCGATCGCGTCTCAGTTCTGCAAGAATCTGATCAAAACGGCTTTCGGTTTCTTGTTTACCAGCATAGTAGTTTTCTACTGTACGCAAGACAAAGTCTCGTAGGTCTCGATCTTGCTGCAAAACTGTGGGTAGTTCCTGGTGAATCAGTGCTTTAATTTCTTCTTCTGTCATGAGCTCTAGTTGGGGGAGAACATTCTTACTATTATAGACGAATAGCAGGGCAAGGATTTCACTAGATAGCAATTTTTTTCTGGTGTTGGTTACATCCAAAGTTTACCCAGTCCATTACTCATTCTAAATTCACCCATTCTAAATTCTAAATTCTTCTGCATAGCTATAAACTTCCACTCCTAATTCGGAGGCGATTTCCTTGGCTCTAGGATGAACCATGGGTGAAATAACGATCTTACGGTTTGCTGTTTGTTGGTGTCGGTTTTGATAAAACCTTACTTTACGCTCAAAAGTATAGATATCTGCCTTACTCATAGAGGACTTGATTTCACAAATAATCAGCAAACCATTTTTAATCAACAAGTCCAGTTCTACCTGGTCCGGTCTACCAAACACTTCTCCGGCGCTGTCGTATTCAGTAAGATGGAGTACTTCTACTGCAAAAGAGTCTTCTAAAATACCTTTGAGGGCATTGCGAAAAGAGCCTTCCGAATAGAGTCCCCATCTCGCTCCTAAAGCTCCAATAGTACTATCATGCTTACTATTAAGTTGTTTATTTTCTAGTAAAAGTTGCTGGATTTGCTTGTGGTTTTCTTCCCACTTGCAGTTTTGTTCCTCGCGATCGCGTCTCAGTTCTGCAAGAATCTGATCAAAACGGCTTTCGGTTTCTTGTTTACCAGCATAGTAGTTTTCTACTGTACGCAAGACAAAGTCTCGTAGGTCTCGATCTTGCTGCAAAACTGTGGGTAGTTCCTGGTGAATCAGTGTTTTAATTTCTTCTTCTGTCATGAGATCTAGTTGGGGAGAACATCCTTACTATTATAATCGTAGGTTGGGTAGAGCGATAGCGAAACCCAACATTCCTGTTACTGATGTTGGGTTAACCTGGGGATGCGGTTGGGCGGGTTTTGAGCCCAAGATTCGGGTCAGAGGAACCCACCCCTAACCCCTCCCAGGAGGGGAACCGGAGGGAGGAGGATCCAAGGGAAGAAAGAAGGTTGCAAGGTAGAAGGAAATTATAGTTGTTTATCCTTTCCTTGATATAAACCACAGTTCAGAAATTACCGTATCAGCTAGGTTACTCCGAGGTAAAGGTTTACTCAAGCTACCGGATGGCTCCTTTCAAGTCGAGCAATTACCCATCCTGGAACTAGAGCAAAATCAATACGGTACAGTTTTGGACAATATTAGTGATCGCATTGAGTCATAGGATTGTTGCGATCGCACTAAACCTTATCTCAATTCTCAATTCTCAATTCTCAATTCTCCATTTGGGCATTCAGATTTCACCAAAAGCAATGAAAGTGAAACCACAATCACAAGGTATATCCGGTAATGAAGTTATGCAAACGAAGTGGAATGAAAAAAGCTCAACAACGGCAATCGACATCTGACAAGTCTGCTCCTCATCCCCGTAAATTGTACACATGAGGGCTGGCTCTTTGAGGAATTTTCTGTTAAACTCTATTGTGTAGGTGCCTCCCCAACTCTTGTGGGCGCGGAAGCCTTCACCACACCATTGACTACCATCTGGATTGAGGCCACCGTGGACATACTGAATTTGTTTGCCAGCTGAATCTTTAATAATCGCCATTTTTTAATGAGTAATGAGTAATGAGTAATAAGTAATAAGTAATGAGTAATGAGTAATGAGTAATGAGTAATGAGTAATGAGTAATGAGTAATGAGTTAACCATCTACTCACCACCTACCACCTAACACCTAACACCTAACACCTAACTCAGGTATCACCAAAAACGATAAATGTGAAAGCACAATTAACTGGTCTATCTGGTGAGGAAGTTACACAAACGAAGTGGTAAGGGGCAACATCAACAACGGTAATCGACAGGTTAAAAGTCTTCCACTCAGGTCCGTTAATCGTGCAGACGGGTGCTGGCAGTAGTCCAAAATGGTGCTCAAACTCGATTATATAGGTACCCTCTTTAATTTTGTGGCTGGTGAAGCCGTCACCAAACATTACCAAACCGTTTGGAGCAACACCACCGTAGATGTGCTGATGTTTCCCAAAAATCGCCATGAGGAACCCCTGTTCAATTTACTTTCCCTATAGTATAATTAGAGCGCAACATGAGCAAGATCTGAGCTACCAGCCATCAGCCATCAGCTTTGGGAGCATCCCATTTTTGCCTAACACACTTTCTCTTATGCCTTTAAACCCTAGTATTCTCGTTAGTTTGCCGAGTATATTTTCCAAAATGGGATGCTCCCTCAGCTTTCAGCCATCAGCTTTCAGCTACACTGATGCAGATTGAGACAAAAAAGCATTAAAAGAAAGTGAAAGGAGTAACTTCTTGGTATGCAGCAAGAACAGCAAAACAATTCAATGGATGAATCCATCGCTCGCGTTCAGCTAGCTGCTGTGTACAGACTGATGGATCATTTTGGTTGGAATGATATCAGACTTAACTATGCAACGACAAGAGTTCCTGGTTCAGACAATCATTTTTTGATCAGTCCTGATGGATTAATCGGTAATGAAGTCAAAGCCTCAACTCTCGTTAAGGTAAACTCGAACGGAAATTTAATAGAAACCAATGACTTAAAAGTAGATAAGGTAGGGTTCTTTCAAAATAGTGTAATTTACTCTGCCAGACCTGATATTACTACAATCCTTCATAGTCACAGCACTTACGGTACTGTAGTATCAACCCTTCAAACTGGATTGTTACACATAGACCTTCCTTCGATGATGTTCTTCAAAAAAATTGCTTACCATGATTTTGAAGGCATTGGGATTAATGTAGAAGAAGGAAAACGTCTGGTTAGTAACCTTGGCCAGGATAAATTTTGTGTAATTCTCCGCAATCACGGTTTACTTGTTGGCGGACGCAGTATTGCCGAAGCATTTATGAACCTTTATTTCCTGGAAACTGCTTGTCGGACACAAGTCTTATCCATGTCAACAGGTTATCCGATTATTCAACCGTCGGAGGAGCCGATTTCTGTATTCCTGAAAACTTTAGAAAAGTTGAAACAACAGAATGGCTTTGCTAGTTTTTTTGATTCTTTAATGCGGATGATTGATCGCCTGGATTCATCCTATCGTGATTAAAGAAAATTGATTGCCATCACGGAGAAGACCCTGCGTCAACCGCTTGTCACTTAACAAGTTTTATGATCTCAACTACCATTCCATCCCCTAACCTTGAAAAACTCACCAGAAAAGGTGAAGCAAAGCAGGTACTAATTCTGGGTGCTGGTATAGCCGGATTGGTAGCTGCCTATGAACTGACAAAAGCAGGTCATAATGTGACGGTATTGGAAGCACGGATGCGAGCAGGTGGAAGGATTTGTACCATGCGAGAACCCTTCGCCGATGGGCTTTATGCAGAAGCAGGTGCTGCCCGCATTCCCGATAACCACCACTGGACGCTTAAATACATCAACCATTTTGGTCTGCAAGTTGCTCCTTTTTACCCAGACCAACTGGATTTTGTCCATTATGTACGAGGTAAACGAATCAAAGTTAAACCTGGTATAGCTCCAAAGCTGGGAGAATATCCTCTAGAGTTCCTTCCAGAAGAGAGACAACAGGATTTAAAGGAAATTGTCAAACAGGTTTTCAGACCGCTTTTTGCAGAAATCGGCGACCCCACCTCCCTGGATTGGTCACCACCCGAAGCCTTGAGAAAGTATGACCAACTGACAAGCACAGAGTTTCTGGTTAGTCAGGGTATATCTGTCAATGCTGCTGAGATGTTTAAACTGGGTATGTTCGACATTGAAAAAGATCGGATTTCTGGTCTTGAGTGGCTACGTTTTATGGCATTAGGGTACAGTGAAACGCCGAAGTTAAAGATTATTGGAGGAGCTGATCAGCTACCCAATGCTTTCGCAGCAGAGCTGAAAGATAAAATTCGCTATGGAGCCGAGGTGATTAGGATCGAACAACATATCGAACAAAATACTCAGCAAGTCGGAGTGGTCTACCTTCAGGGAGGATTAACTCAGAAAATCACCGCAGAATACCTGATTTGTACCATCCCTTTCTCGGTGCTGCGCAATCTTGAGATTTCTCCACCGTTTGCTCTCGAAAAAAACCGGGTAATTCAAGAAATGTCTTACCTATCCTTGTCCCGTGTTTTATTACAAGTAAGAAAATCTTACTGGCAAGAAGAAGGACTTAACGGTTTTGGTTGGGCAGACTATCCCACAGAACTTTGGCACTGCACGTTCGAGCAGCCGGAAAAACGGGGAATCTTGGCATCCTACATGAAAGGACATCTATCAAAAAAATTGCGAACCATGAATGAATCAGAACGCATCGAACACTGCATCAAACAGTTAGACCCAATGCTTCCTGGTTTGCGGCAATATGTTGAAGGTGGCTTGTCCGTTTGCTGGGACGAAGATCCTTGGGCAAAGGGCGGACATACTATGTTGAGTCCCGGACAAGTTACTGGATTTATTAAACAGGCTGCAAGTCCTGAAGGAAATATACATTTTGCTGGCGAACATACTTCCTCCTGGCATGGTTGGATACAAGGCGCATTAGAATCAGGTTATCGCGCAGCTTCAGAAATTAATGATACCTGAGAAACCAGCAACTTATCGATAATTGTCTGGATTTCATTAAATTTCATTTTCAATTTTTGAGCTGATGCACCAAACTGTGAAAATATATAATTGGCTCAAACTGCAGCAACACTAATTCATTAGAGGTTAAATTGTATGTTAGATTGCATTGTAATTGGAGCTGGGCCAGGAGGTCTGGTGACTACCAAAGAACTGCTCGAACAAGGTGTACGCGAGGTCGTTTGTTTGGAGCAAAAAGCCGATGTTGGAGGTATCTTTGCCAATACCTACGACAGTTTAGTGCTGACTACCTCTTGCACCTATAGTATGTTTTCCGACTTCTGGATTGGGGATGGAAAGCAACACCACTTCTGGACGAAGAATGAAGCGGTTGACTACTGGAAACGGTATGCGACACATTTTGGCATTTTCGATAAAATTCGTTTCAACTCCCAAGTTGTAGCAGTTATTCCCCAAGACAATGACAGGTGGCAGGTTCAACTGGCCTCTGGAGAGACTTTGGTGTCAAAACGAGTGGCTGTTGCGAACGGAAATAACAGCTATCCGAAATATCCACAGTGGAAAGATTCATTAACTGACGTGGACTTTTGCCATTCTCAAGAGTATCGTAACTCCGAGCGCTTTGTGGGGAAGAATGTTTTAGTGGTTGGTGCAGGTGAGTCAGCTTCAGAAATAACTCTAGAAATATCTCGCGTTGCCAAGAGTTGCTGGGTTAGCATTCGTAATTCAACTCCGTTTGTAGTACCTCGCAAAAGAGGTGGATGTGCTAACGACATTGATGTTAGTCGGGTTCTGTACAAACTACCAAGAGAATACGGATATACTTTGCTCAAAATTGTTTCCCGACAATGGTTGAGCTACAAAAATCCAGTTGATGAAATTGGAGTCAAGCTAAATGAGAAAATTCAGTCCAAATACGGATTATGGGGTACATATGGAGCTAAAACTTTTGCCTTACCTACAGCAATTGCACATCATGGTTGTAAAGTTGTCTGCGATATAATCAAGGTAGAAGATGGTGGTAAGACATTGATTGCTGCCGATGGAGAAACCCTGCAAACCGTGGATGCGGTAGTATTTGCTACCGGCTACAAAAACCATGTATCTTTCCTCCCTGATGACCTGAAGGAAATTGATCTCCGGAGTCTTTACAAACAGATGTTTCATCCCCAGTATAGGGATAAAATCGTTTGGATTGGCCGAGCACGTCCAAGTTTCGGCAGTCAGTTTCCGGTTATGGAAATGCAAGCTCGATTTTTTGCATTGATTTGCACTAAGGAAAAAAAGCTTCCCGCTTCTGCGGAAATGAAGCAGGTGGCATCGATGGACGGGGAGAAATATTCGGAGCAGTTTAAAGTTAAAAATGCTAGCAATTTTCGCAGCTTGGTTGATTATCATTTTTACATGGATGATCTGGCTGATATAATCGGTTGCCAACCTCCATTATGGCAATACTTTTTCTTACATCCTCACCTTTGGCAGCGCATGGTATATGGTGCAACCCAAGGAACCCAGTTCCGTTTACGAGGGCCTGGTCAGAAAAAAGCTTTGGCTCAAGAACTGCTCGCGAAGTTACCAGTTGCTCCATTATTCAATCCATTTTTCAAGTATATTTTCATAGCTGGTTTCAAAGCTCGTGTGGTTTATGGGTGGAAGGCTTTTGTTAAGGGATTAATACCAAATCGGATTGAGAAAAAACGTGTTACTTAGCCCCCTAAATTTATTTAGGGAATAAATCTTCAATCTTCAATCTTCAATTGTTTGACTGAATCGGTGTTCTAAAGTTTGCGCAAACAGCGGATTGCTTCTAGCAAACCTTTGGCTTTATTGAGAGTTTCTTCATATTCGGTTTCTGGATCAGAATCAGCAACTAAACCAGCGCCAGCTTGCACTGATACTGTATGCTTACCAGGGTCACTCGAACGCACAACCATAGTGCGAATGGTAATCGCACTATTAAGCTGACCCTCAAAGTCGTAGTAGCCATAGACTCCTGAATAAGGCCCTCGATGTTCTGGCTCAAGTTCGTGAATTATTTCCATCGCCCGTATTTTTGGAGCCCCACTAACTGTACCAGCAGGGAAGCAAGCTTTGATTAAATCCCAAGCATTTTTATTAGGGTCAAGTTTGCCAACTACATTGCTGACAATATGCATAACGTGGGAGTAGCGCTCGATCACCATGAGTTGATCTACTCTCACTGTACCACTCTGGCAAACACGACCTAAATCGTTGCGACCAAGATCCACTAGCATGACATGTTCAGCCACTTCCTTGGGGTCATGAAGCAACTCCTTGGCCAAAGCGTCATCCTCTTGTGGGGTCTTACCTCGGGGTCGAGTTCCGGCAATTGGCCGTAGAGTTGCCTGAAATCCTCCTTCGGGTAATGCAGTTGCCTTAACCATTACTTCTGGACTAGAACCAATGATTTGCCAATTACCAAAGTTAAAATATGTCATGTAGGGGGAGGGATTAATCAGACGCAGGGAACGGTAAAGAGCAAAAGGTTCACCACTGTACTCTGTAGAGAGGCGCTGAGACAGAACCACCTGAAAAATGTCTCCGGCTTCAATATAGTCTTTGGCGATTTGGACATTAGTGCAGAATTGGGAAGCTTCTGTATTACTCGTATAGGATAATTCCTGAAGGGCATTATCGGGAGATGTCCATTGTAATACCGTATTTTCAGCTGATAGGGGTAACTGAAGTTTGTTGACCAATACCTGTACGCGATCGCTAGCTTGTTGGTAGGCTTGTGGCAAATCCACCTCACCATCCCGTAAATCAGCATAAGCGATCGCCCAAATTTTGCGCTTCACCTGATCAAAAATAATCAGGTTATCTACCTGCATCCACAATCCATCAGGTAAATCTTGCTCCGTTGCTGGGTAAACCGGTACACGAGGTTCTATCCAGCGAATCAATTCATAACCCCAGAAACCAAACAAACCACCAATCCCTGGTGGCAATTGGGGCAACTTTACTGGTTGGTATAGTTTCAGGCAATTGGCTAAGATCTCGAAGGGGTTTCCTTCAAACACGTTCCTCGAACCATCTCGATATTGTTGAGTCGTGCAATTACCTCTAGTTTCTAGCACCCAGAGAGGATCGCAGCCTAATAAACTGTAGCGTCCCAGATTCTCTCCCCCTTCTACTGATTCCAGCAGAAAACTGTAAGGCTGACCAGCACAAACTTTATACCAAGCAGACACTGGTGTTTCTAAGTCAGCCACCAACTCTTGA